>JBBTBY010000007.1 GCA_038043445.1 Spirochaetota bacterium | reverse complement strand
CCTTTGAGTTCTACGATGCAAAGGATGGCGTACCGACGATGCGCTGTGACAGAAAGGGCCCGACCACATCCGTGTATGACATAAGGAAGAAGATGGACAGCATACGCGATTATCACTGGACAGCGGCGCTCACGTTCTGCATGCTTGCCGCTGTTACCGGCATTCCCGCCTCCCCGTTTCGTACCGATGATCGGTAGTTACGCTACCGAAGCATGAACAAATAGGTGCCCCCGACGGGCAAATCCATGGTATGCGTCAGTGCCGAAGCACTCGTCCGTTTTCCCGGCTCACACTCAACAAGCGATGCCTTCTTTTTCAAACGAATGGTGATCTCCCCCGCGGATAATGGATGAATCATGATGATATCCTCGCAGGCGGCCGATACCGCTATTTCAGGATCCGTTAATCGCCAGGCATTTGCTTGCTTGGCAATCGACGAAATAAGATTTCTCGAAAGCACACGCGTGCCAACGAAAAGGGTAGTGTAGGAAGCGTTATTCTTGAGGGCAAATCCGGCATGGGGGCTTTCGGCATATGAGGATAGTATTGTGGCCTTTGGGTCGACAACAGTAAGGGTATATTCTTCGGCGTTGATCTTTTCACGTACGGCTGAAAAACGAGTCGGGGCGTGAATCTCTTGAGGCCCGCCCGCCGCGAGTAAAAAGCCCGCCGTCCCGCTCAATACCCGAGCGAGTGCAATGTTTTTACCCTTCTTAAGGCGAACCTTGAATTGATAATTCTTTACCGAATAATCTGTTTTGCCGTTCCCCTTATCAAGGGTATCAAACGCCGCTTCGCCATTCACCCACCACTGCATCCACCAATCGGCACCGGCACCAAAATATACATTCTGATCAATAGTGCTTTCCACTTCAAAATAGACAAGGGCTGAGCGCTCTGAAGCAAGTGCGCCGCCGAGCACACGCTGAAGATCTATTGGCGCCCCCTTGCATACGGCAGTAATCCCCTGCTTCGTGGCACCCCCAATCGTTAGCGAATCAGGAATTAAAGCAATGTCCGTGGATGAGGGAATATCATTTTTCGTGAATGGTCCGAACACGGTGCACTGCTCCGGCCAGCGTATTGAATGATCATCGGAGTCCTCGGTGTTCCCCCACATGATGAGGGGATGATTTTCGTTCACCGTACATGAAGGCGCTTTCGCATCGGCGATCATTTTCACATCGATGCCCATGATTCTTGAAAGTGTATCGGTAGAAGTGAGCGCCTGCTGATACCCATTATCACGGAGAAATATCAGCGTTGCCCCCCCTTTTTTCAGCCTTTCAATCGCCGATGCGGTCTTTTCGTCGATGTTCATGAGATTCTGAAAAAGATACATTTTTACCGGTGGAACTTTTCCCTCCCTGAGGTCGGCTGCGTAATACACCCCATAGGGGACACCGGATGCGTTTAATTCATTTTGTTGCCCGCGTACCCAATCCCAATGTGCCCGTGCAATGCCCATGTTAAGGAAGTCAACCGATTTTTCATCAAAGATGACGGCGAGGTCGGCGATGGGGGAATTCGGTGATGGTATACGAATAGATCTTGATGTATCAACGAGGAATTTCATTTCCTTTATTATTTCCGGCGCTGCGTAGGCATGTGGTTCACCGAATACATGATCCCACAATGCTCCGGCATTTGCTGTCCAGAGGTATGCATAATCACGACGATACATCGCACGAAGTGTGTCCATGTCCTTTGCCCATCCCTGCAAGGTTGAATCATGATGTATTCCCGCCCCAATGGTTCTTGGCGTTGATGGCTTTTGCAGATAGGTGGGGAAATCCCAGTCGGCGACGAACATTTTTCCATTGCGGGCTATTGAAGCAAGATGTGCATTGATGCCGCCGTAATTGGGGGGGATTCGCTGACTGTAGGCAATTTGATGGAGAAAGAAATCGATATTTTTATCACGAAGAAATTCTTCCATGGTGGTAAGATCGCGTCTTCCGCCGCTGTCCCCGGAGCAGATGCCCACAATCGTCGGACGCGGGGAAGCACTTTTTATCACCTGTGCGAATTGCGCGATAGTTTCATAGCGCCCGTCGGAGATAAATCGCTTCCAATCCATTACGCGGCGCTCGGTCAATGGATTGTGAAAGAACTTCTCTGATTGCAAATCGCCCGCTGCCGGCGGTTCAAGGGAGAGCCCATCGGCAGATACCCCCCATGCGGATGCGAGCATTTCTTTTGTGCCGTATCGTTTTTTGAGCCACGCCTGCCAGGCATTGCGTGCGGCAGGACTATAATCACCCCAGAATTCCGGTTTTGTGAGAAGTCCATTGGGTGCATTCCAATGATAGAGCTGCGCATCCACACCGCCCCCGATAAGATACCCCATCACGGCTTTTCCGGGAAGCAGGCGATTGACATCGCGGATAAAATTGGAAAGCATGTGTGATACATCGTCACGGAATACCTTTGAGTGAAACGACCACACGGCACGATCGAATTTATTGCGCTCCCATTTGGGGAAGGCCTTTTGATACCGTTCAAAGTGAGACCCCCCTACCGCGTACTCGCCATTGCCGTTCATCATGCATTCATCGGGGTTTTCGTCGGGCCATTCGGGGTAGGTGTCAATGCGAAGCCAGAAGAGGATTTTTGCATGTGGATTCGATTGCAATGGCCGCCAGAGATATTTTTCAAGCGATGAAGGATCGTAGGTCTGTTTTCCTATCCAATAGGGCATCATCAACTTATCAGGATTGACAGAACCGTTAAGTTTTGGCGTGTTGCGGGCACAATTAACCATCAGATTGATAATCTGCATGCCAGACTCGAAATAGGAGCCAAGATGCATATACTCAAACGGCTGAGTGTCCCACACATCCCCGCCCATAAAGGGGGCAGTCTTGCCATTTAATTCAAGCGTTGGCAATCCGTTCGCGAGCTGTCCAATTCGTGCGCTTACCGGTGTCATCCGCTCCACCTGTGCGATCAGCGCCGGAGTAACCGGCGGCACCACTTCAATGGGGCGCTCAAACCAAGCCGGTTGATTTGCCTTCCCCACAAACCCGTAATGCGTTTCGTGTGCAGGACCGATCGATTCCTTATGCTTTTGATAGAGCGCTGTAATATCGTCTTTTGTCAATGCCCGCGAATAGATGATCACCTCATCGATCACACCGGTGTACCAATAGCCATACGCGTAACTGGCAGGATTCGCTGCAGCGATCATGATTTCATCCCCGTAGCGAAACTCATCCCCGACAAACGGTTTTTCCCCCACCTTCTCCCCGTCGACATAGAGCGCTATCTTTTTTGCCGATGCATCGAACACACCGCCTACATGATGCCATTCCCCCGGCTCATACTGATTCGGTGATGAAACGGCAAAACCCTGATTTGCCGTGTTGAATGTTTCAAAATAAAATCGCTTCTCCTTGTTATAGCCAATATCATTATGAAATCCCGGTCGTCCGCAGATCGAACCGTGCTTCATATGCAGCGCCGGCTTTGCCCAGGCGGAGAAAGTATAGCTGGTAAGTTTCGGTTTGATTTTTGTATATACCAGTGCGTTCGAACCGTTGAATGAAAGTGCGCCCCCCGATTTTCCCTGAACCCGTATTGACGTACTCGATATCGGTCCGTCATGGCCGAACCTCGATTCATCCTTCGCCACACCGCCTACGAGCTCATCGAATTTCCAGTGCCCGACAATGCCGGTACTCATGTCGGCTGATGATGAAACAGTGCTGCTTCCTCCCGTTGCGGTATACAGTCCGCGAATGCTATCCGTGCTCAACGCACTATCGTGCACTTCTATCTCATCAACGATGCCGTGAAAATAATATGCATAGCTTTTACTTGCCGCATTTCCACAACCAATGTAAAAATTCTTCGGGTACACACGCATTGCAGTGGGGAGTGTCTTTGTTCCCCCCAGTGCGCCGTCAATGTAAAAACATGCGGTGCGTGTTGCCTCATCATAGGTGCCGGCAAGGTGATGCCATTCATTCGGCTCATACTCATCGGAATAGAGCACATATTGTTTATTATCCTTATCGAAGACACTGAAGGCAAATTTTTTATTCGGCCAGTACTCAAGCGCCTGATGGAACCCGGGTCGCCCAACAGCGCTCATGGGTAATTTCGTCGGAACGGAGACGGGCTTAACCCATGCGGCCATGGTAATCGATACATATTCGCGCGGCAGTAATAGTGCCACATGCGCATCGATACCATTGAACGAAAGCGCTCCATTTTTCTTTCCCGTAACCCACTGGGCGTTTTTAATCGCTCCGGTGATAGTGTCACTGACAACGGATTCGCCACGTTGCTCATCTAAGCCAAAGTACACAATACGCTCTGCCGAAAGTGATGCCGCAATTGTTATGAGGAGGATGATCACTCGTGACATGGTATACCCCGTAACGAACAATGTGTTCTGCAGTAGTATAGGACAGGTGCGAGAGACTGTCAATGCGACAAAACGGAAAAAGTCAGTACGCTATGGAAACCAAATTTGTGTTAACGATGCCTTTTAGCGTAGTAGTACGTGTGCTCACATCTTCGTGAACTCCGCGAATTCGATCCTAGCAGCTTGTGTTACCTCTTGCACGCGTGTTCACCGATTTTCAGCGATATTTTATTTCCCGCGGCAATTCCCCGTGCCATTTCCCATCAATGTCTTTTTCTCTCACGCCCTGCTTCATTTTTAAGAGCAGTTCTGCATTGGCGAATGGTATTGTTTCACCGTGAATCCCTGTTGGATGACCGCAATACCACCCACGATGACATACTTAGCTCCGCGCTCATTGAGCGCACGTGCAAGGCGCAGGATATCGCTCAGCTCCAGGGGCCGGCTTTCTTTCTCGGGCGGGTCATCATCCGTTCGGACCACGACTGAGCCTCCTCGTGTGTTTTGAACCGGTAAACCCCCTTGGGTATAAATGGTTTTGCCCCGCGCAGCGCCACCACCGTCTCAAGGAATTTGACCGTCGTGATGAAATCTGCCGCCGGTTTCCGAGTGCCTACCGTTTTAAACGGGTAGGAAATTGCATGCGATCGAAGCGGGAAGCTATTGACAGAGCAGCTCCCCGCAAGACCGTTCCGTTTTCTCCTGATGTTTTCCAATTCATACATTGTACCTCACCGCGTTTCCGTAGTATACTGAAGGAATTCTTTCGGCGGGAGATCGGCCATGAGCATACGGGCAGCGGTGCTTTTCACTTCCATAATCTTTGCATGTTCGCTGCATGCGCAAACGAAACCCGCGCTCGAATTCCTTTTTGACGGATCATTGAAGAACACCGGCTCGTTCGGCGGCGAAGGGAAATTCGCGAACACCGCTGCCGGCGAAGAAGCGCGCTTCGGCGAAGGCATGATGAACGGCTGTCTCGACATGTGCTCCACGCGCGGCGGCATTGAGGATAAAACCGTGCCGCACGGCGGGGCAGTGCTTTTTCCTGCAGGCGCACTCGCAGGTGCATCGACGGTCACCGTCATTGCGGCGATATATCCCGCCGTTGTCGATGATCTCCCGCGTCGTATCGTCACGCTCTCTCCGCTGCTGCAGATATATGCGCAGAGCGGAGCGATAGTCCTTGCGGTGGGCAATTCGAAGAACGAGATAAAATTCCACAGCACTGGCATTCCCGTCGCCGCCGAGACGCCCGCAATAATCGCAGTCGTATGCGATGCGAAGAACAGGAATATTACCGCGTATCAATTCAAGAGCCGGGCCTTGGTCAAAACATTTTCCGAAAGTGCAATGCCTGACAATGCAGTGTTCGGCGGCGGGGTCATCGAGATAGGGAATGCGGGCGGCATACGTGCGTTCAAAGGGTATATCGACAGTGTGCGCATCTATGCATCCGCGCTTCCCGAGAACGAGATCGCATCGGTCATGAGCGCAGACAGGAAAGCGTTCACCGTACCGGCATCGGGTGCTGCCCCGATCGAGGAAGCCGCGGTTCTGGCCCGTATCGATATAGACGCCTCCGCAACGAAGGAGCCGCTCACCTATGTCTCGGGGGCAAGCGGCGTTCGCGGTGAACACCCGAGTTGGGGCGATGAAAAAACCAGGCCTCAGCGGCTCACGGTCGAATTTCCCTGTAACTTAAAAACTTGGACGCCTTTCCGGTTTCAAATCCAAACCGGTGATGCGGGCATTCTCGCCCTGCGATTTATGGGCCCCTACTCCCAAGGGTCTGGATCACGACCGCATTTTATCCCGGTGCTTTTTGACGACGTCAAGATCGAAGGGGCCGCTTTTGTCAATGGGGACATGGAATGGCCCCAGCAAGCCGCCTGGGAATTTCTCGAACAACAACGGGGCCAAGCGGATTTCGAAAAGGCCGGATTTTTGCACGACGAAAAGATCGCTCATTCCGGAAAAACGTGCCTGCGGGTTTGGACTTGGGTAACCGCACACCAGCGCCTCAAGGTGGGCACCAACCAACTTTTGACCATCAGTGGATGGGTGCGTCAGGATGAGACGCGGTCGAATGTCGTTTTGACCGGCATTCCCCCTAAGGGAAGTGTGCCCAGCGGCCCGGTTTTTTTCGCCTCAATCGAAAATGCTGCCAACATGGGTTTTGCGGATGCGCAGGCCGGAGATGGCAAGGGGGGGTGGTCTGATCAGGGTCCAGAAAACGATTTTAAGGAATTTGATCTCCAAGCCTCCAACTTTGGTGGCGTACCGTTTCGCATTGTAAACCCCCTCAAAAATCAAGGCCGCTCGATACTCACCTTTCGCAGTGAAAAATTTCCGGCCGGCATTCAGGTGGCGACTGTTCCCGTCGAAGCAAAAAAAGCGAGGTTTTTGTATCTCTTGCACACCACTTGTTGGAATGAGAGTAAGTCGGGAACGCCCGTGGGGACTATTCGCCTCAGACGAGCCAACCGCGATGAGAAGGTCATCGAAGTGCAATCGGGGCGGGAAGTCTCTGACTGGTGGACGCCGCGAGGACTGCCAAACGGGGCCCCGGTGGAAAAAAAGGACAATGGGAGCGCACGCGTGGGTGTCTTTCTCTCGCGTTTCCCCTTAGAGGACCAAGGTCTTGACTATAACGAAATCAGTTTTGAAACCAGTGAGACTTCGATCTGGATAGTGCTTGGTGCAACCCTAACGTGTGAAGATTATCCCCTGCCGAGCCAAGAGAATTTCGTATTTGCCGAAAACAAAGAATGGAAACCCTTCCAATTTACCAACGATTTTGTCCTGCCGGGCAGCGCGCTGGATTGGTCGCGCTTGGTGGCAGAAGGCCCTGCGGGTCGCTGGGGTCGCGTTCGCCTCGGAGCCAAAGGCGGATTTGAGTTCACCGATAGGCCCGGCGAGCGTATCATCTTTCGCGGTGCTGCGGTCTGGTTGAGCAAGCTGCTTTACCCGACAGAGCGCCTGCTTCCCTACTGCGCCAGCAATGAGAACTTTCTGGATAAGCGGGTGATCGACAGCTATGTGGATGAATGGCGTCGGCGCGGTTTTAACCTGCTACGCATTGACAGCATTGAGGAGACCCTGCGCCGGGATGTGGAGGCGCGCCCCGATTTCGAGATGAACCCGATCCAGTTGGATCGCCTCGATTACCTGATCTCCCGCCTGAAACAGAATGGCATCTACCTCTACCTTGATGCTTGTCAGGATTGGGGTGGCTACCAGCAGAATGCGGGGCCCTCGTGGGAGTACAAAAATCCGCAGTCGATCAAGACCGATCTGCGCCCCAAACTGTTCGTCGACGAAGGCGGCAGCCGGAAAATCTGGGCCACAGGGGTAAGGAATTTCCTAACCCGGACCAACCGTTATACCGGCACCCGGCTCATCGATGATCCGGTCTTGGCAGTGCTCAATCCGTACAATGAACAAGATGGCAGCCTCTCTTACCACGCGTTTTCTCCTGATTGGCAGAAAGTATGGCAGGACTGGCTGAAGCGAAACGTCCACGACGAAGCCGGCTTACGTGCGGCCTTGACTGACGAAGCCGGCAAATGCTGGCTGGCTTCCGGCGAAGATATTGGCCATCTCGAGGCATCGATGAAAATGCTGTCCGAGAAGAATCCCCGCGGACTGTTGATGACTCGCTTCCTGCTCGCGGTGGAGACCGAAATGTCGCAGTGGTACGCCCGAACGCTGCGCGGGCTCGGCTACCGGGGCGTTTTGTCGGCCGTCTATGACGTACGCAAGAACCTGCATTATGCACCCCTGCGCACCTTGGGAGATGTGGTCTCCCAGCATGGCTATTACGGCGTTCCCATGGACCGCCGGATGCAGCAGGGCAGCTCCCTGCGCTCGAAACTCGACTACCTGACGTCGATCGCAGCGACGCGGCTGGTGGATCGCCCATTCCTAGTCACCGAATACAAACACGGTTGGTGGAACCGTTACCATTATGAGGAGGGGTTGGCGGCCGGCGCCCTCTTTGCACTCCAGGATTACGATATGATGATCGCCCATTGCGACCCGGTTTACCGTTCGCGTGTCGGGATCCCCCATGCCTATGTGATCGGTCCCGATCCCGTAGCCCGGGCGGCCGAACTGTTGACCGGGTTCATTTTCGCCAACCGCGCCGTGAGCCAATCAACCAACCTGCTCTGCCTCCAGGTGCAAGAGAAAGACCTGCTGGAGCAGGCCGCGCTAAGCGGTTCTGCCATCAACACGCAGCAAGCCAACCTCTCCCTCGTCGCCCGCTTCGGAATCGCCTTTGAGGGTCTTCCAGGCAGCCCCTGGGCGACTCGGAAAACGGCTGTTCGCGCGCTGATCCCCTTGGCGGGTGGCTCGGAAGTCCTCTCGACCATGCTCGCGTCGACCGCGCTTGAAAACACGGGCCGTGAGTTCGACGCTGATGCGTTCACGGAAAACTTGAAACGTGCCGGCATCCTCAACCGGGACAACCGCACCCGGCCCAAGGAAGGCCGTTTCGAGAGCGATACCGGAGAGATCTATTTAAGTGCCCGCGAAAACCTGCTCACGGTCCAGGCACCGCAGTGCATCGGCTTCAACGCTGAGGCCGGCCAAAAACAAAAATTGGGTCCTGTGATGTTCGAGGGCTCCACCGTGCGCGCCGGGGTGGCCATCGTCTCGCTCGACCGCGTACCAATCCCCCGAAGCCATCGTCTCCTGGTCTTCTACCTCACGGACAGCCAGAATACCGGGGCAACGTATGATTCCGACGACTGCGTGCAGCAGCTTAAGGGTGGGGGCAACCCTGTGCTGTTGCGTACTGGCCGTCTGGCCTTTGCACTCGAACATGAGCAATCCGAGAAAATGCGCGCATGGGCGCTGGGAGCGACTGGAGAAAGGGTGGTGGTTTTGCCGCTGACTCAAACGGATGGCAAACTGCGTCTTGAGGTCGACACCGCTCGACTGGCTTGTGGCCCTACTACCTTTTTTGAAATTGCGCTGCCATAGCGAGGGAAAGGAGTTTTCATTCGCCACCATCGCCTCCTCCTACTCGGTCCTGTATACCACCCGCCGAATTCCTGTCAAATCCAACCTCGTTTCAGCGGTGTAGCATCGCCTGCCCCCGTCTATCCGTGATAATACCCCGCCCACCCCATCGCGCACTGTCATTTCGCCCGAATTCACCGATATTTTATTTCCCGCCTGCTCTGACGATATACCCCTTGAGCCTGCACATAAAGTATTGAACACAGTAAATATTAAAATTCAGCCTAATATATTTCTGCATACCGACATGTTCTCCCCTCATTCGTGCAACACGATGTTGCAGTCGGCGCGAGGCACGGAGGCCGATTTGCGCCGATCCCTGTGAGAGAGGGGAGCGGCATATGCGCTTTCTCCTGGACAACGCAATAAATGCCGAGGGGTGGTGTTCTCGTCATAGCACAGAACCGTCATGGAAAAGATATCGATTTTTTTTATTCGAGTAACATAAATATTCTTACCCGCTGCATATTGTTTCAGTTGTGTTTTGCAGCACTGTGCGGTATTATCACCAAGACATACCGATGAGGTGATACCATGATACGTTCCCTATTCGTCCGCATTTTCATCGTTTCTGCCGTTCTGCTCGCACCCCTTGTCCCCTGCGCCTGGGTGGATGACGGCGAGCTTCCCGAACAGATGAATTCCTTCTTCGATCAATCCATCGTCGGCGACCCCCTGTTCAGGAACTTCTATCCGAATTCCGTCGACGCGATATCCTACTTCACCGACCCGCCGCGCATCCGTGATGATGCGACTTTCTCCGACTGGAAGACTTACTTCAAGTCAGCATATAGATCCTCGCCGCAGCTCGCCGACATCATGGCCGCGGTCACGAACTACTCGATCTTCACGCGCATTGCGAAGGCCGATGATGCGATGAGCGAGTACATCTCGTATATGAACGAAGTGAATAAGACGCTTACTTCGTATCAGGAACGGCGCATGCAGTCATGGCAGCCGTTCACAATGGAGGAAAAGAGCAAGTATACCTCCCTGTTCAAGGACTTCGCATCGCGTGCCGTTGCATCGGCTTCATCCGTTAAGAATGAATTCCTTGCGCTTCGCTACGGTTTTCAGGCGGTGCGCTTCGCCGTTCTTTCCGAACAGTATGACGATGCGATACAATATTACACCGATCTTGTCGCGAAACGTCGCGGCAATACCCTCATCGGATATCAAGCGCTCGGTTACAAGGCACGGGCGCTCTACAAGAAGGGCGACCGCGTCGGCGCGCTCACCCACTATCTCGAGATATTCGATCAATGTCCGCCGCTCATGGCGCAGACACTGCAGTCGATGTACCTTATGACCACGAAGATCGAATTCGATGCGTATGGTTCCAAGGAGCCGAGCAAGCACAAGCAGACAACGGCCGCATTCGTCTGGTCATTCCTGCAGAAGCGCGACTATTCGCGCGAAACACTCGCTTCCGTGCTCGATACCAATCCAAGCGGGAGCAAACCCGAGATAGTCCTCGTCCGCATGATACAGACGATCGAGCATGAGATGTGGGGCCTCGACCGGCATCAATTCACCGGCGGCGGGACACCAAAAAGCGATTATGATGCGCTCATCGCCCTGTGCTCGGAGGCAGGTGCACGTACGGATATTCGTCAGGGCGCGCTCTGGTATGCCGCAGCGTCATATCTATCCCTCCTCGCAGGGAAATTGAACGATGCGGAAAAGCATCTCACACAGGCATCATCGGTAAAAAAGCCGTCAGCCGCTGTTGCGGACCAGATGCACTGCGTGGGCACCATGCTCGCGCTCGCGAAAAATCAGCGGACGTTCGCCGCGGATGCCCAAAAAAGACTTCTGGACGATATTCGCTGGGCAGAGCGGATGTCCGGCAGCAACCCCCGCATCCGCGACTCGCTCATTACACTCACGGCACAACGCTTTCTCGCTGCGAACGATATCGCGCGCGCAGCGGCGGCATTTTCCATAGTATCAGGGACGACAGCAGCGTATCTCATCGACTGCGTCTCCGAGGATGCCGATCTCTTCGTGCTCGAAGGGCTTCTCGCGAAACGCCCGACCGGCGCTACACTTGACAGTTTCATTTTCTCGAAGACCCCTCTCTCTGCGGACGATATCATCTGTGCACGCGGCATGAAATCGCTTCGCAAAGAGGACCTTACGCAAGCGCTTAGGCATTTTGAACGTCTTTCATCGTCATTTAATAAAAAAACGCCGGTGCAGTATTCACTCGATTCCCCGCCGATAAAGAACAACGCCACGCATATCCCCTCGCACGACAGATACATCGCGGCATGCGCCATAAAAAAAACGACGTTCACCGAACTGGTGAAGACACTGCAGTACGTTCAATCCCTCTCCGAGGGAGGCAAAGGAAAGCTCTTCGCCCCGGTGCAGCTAAAGGGCGATCCGACGCTCGCACTCGGCAATATCTGGTTCTCGCTCTTCCTCAATGCTGATGTCGGAACATACGCAGGCACCGCATCACGGCCGGAGCTGGGCGTACAGTACGACGGATTCACACCGTCATCCCCCTCGCGTTTCTACGCAAAGATACATGAACAATTCCCCCTCGGCATACCCGCCGTGACCGAGCGCATGAAACGTTCGCTGGACACCTACGAGAAGGAGATCGATAATTTCAAGAAAGCGTCTCGCTATTATGCAAAAGCAATGGGTTCGAAGGATGCTGAATCGGCAGCACGGGCATGCGCGAACGTCATCATTGCGCACGGGCTCTATCTCCACTCCGATACGAAGCGTGATGCCGTATCGCGGGAGGACGCCGCCGTGATCGGCACGCTTAACACGAAATTCAAGACCACGAAATTCTATACGGATGTCATCAGGGAATGTCCGCATCTGGGGATGTACCGGTAGCGCATCAATTTTTTATACACTGGTCGTTTATTTTTTGAACGCCCGCCGACCGGTACGGCTGTATCTTTCATGCATACGCTTCGGAGGATACCGCTATGACAGACCGAGAACGCTTCATTGAAACGCTCACGTTCGGCACGCCCGACCGCATCCCGCTTACACCCGGCGGCGGGAGGAAATCAACACGGGAAAAGTGGCTTACCCAGGGCCTGCCTGCTGCCGTAACGGATACGACACGATATGCATACGAACTGGCAGGCGGTAAAGCGGAGTGGGGACACGCCGAGTATACCGCATTCCCGGTCACAGAGCGGATGATGCCGCAATTCGAAGAAAAAGTTCTCGAGGTAAAAGAGGATTCCCATATCGTTCAGGATTGGAAGGGAAATATCTGCGAGATAAGCAGGGAATTCGCCGTGGAATATCTGCGTAACCCCATCGACTTCGTCACGCGCCGATGGATTAAGTGTCCCGTTGAGAACCGTGCGGACTGGGAATCGATGAAAAAACGCTACGATGCGAACGATCCCGCGCGCTTGCCTCTCGATGCCGCGGCGCGTGCGGCGAAACTCGCACACCGCGAGCATTTCCTGCAGTTCGGGTTTTCCGGCCCGTTCTGGCAGCTTCGTGAATGGCTCGGATTCGAGAACCTCTGCGTCATGATGGCCGATGACGAGGACTTCGTGGATGAGATGCTTCACTTCTGGCAGGAATACATCGTATCGCTCATGGAACGCGCCTTCGCCCATGTGATCCCCGACAGCGTTCATATTTCCGAGGACATGGCGTACAAATCATATTCCATGATTTCGCCTGCGATGACAAAGCGATTCCTCATGCCGGTGTGGAAACGCTGGGGCGAGGTGATACGCGCACACGGCATACCTATTTACGCCTGCGACTCGGACGGGTTCATCGGTGAACTCATACCGCTTTGGATAGAAGCAGGGATAAACGCCTGCGATCCCATCGAAGTGGCCGCGGGAAATGACATCGTCGCTTTCAGGAAGCGATTCGGGAAGAACATGGCATACCGCGGCGGCGTGGACAAGCGTGCGATGGCGAAGGGCGGGGATGTGCTCAAAGCGGAGATAGACCGGATCACCCCGGTCATAAAGAGCGGCGGATTCATCCCCGGCTGCGATCACGGCGTGCCGTCGGACGTATCGTGGCAGAATTTCGTTCTGCACACAAAACTCCTGGCGGAAAGGACCGGATGGTTATGAAAGGAAATCGCGCACCATAGGCAGAAGCGATGTATACCGTTTCACCCGCTCACGATAGCATCGGCCAATTTCATTGTTCGGCAGGAATTCCTTTTCCATCGACACCGCGGCGGCAACCGCTTCTTTCGCCGATGCGAACACACCGCTCCCCATGCCGGCAAGAATAGCCGCACCGAGAGCGCTTGCTTCGGTGATACGCGGACGCACAAATGGAATACCGAGCACGTCCGCATGTATCTGCATCCATGCATCCGATCTGCTCCCCCCGCCGGTCGCCACCGCACGGGTGAGCTCCATGCCGGAATGCCGCATATCGTCAAGTACTTCGGCAAAATAATACGTTGATGATTCCATTATCGATCGTAATATCTCCCCGCGCGTCGTTGATGCACGCAATCCGATGATGGCCCCCTTCGCATCAGTAACAAAACCCGGAGCCCCCGACATCTCGAAATACGGCAGCGTGAACAGATCGGTCGGTGCTTGAGGAACTTCCTCGTTAAGCTTTTCATATATCGATGCCCCATAGCGCTCTGCGTCACCCGCCGCGAACGTATCACGGAACCATTTTACAAGAAGCCCCGCCTGATTGTAGATGAAGCTCACGTAAAGCCCGTCAACGACATGGTGCTCGATGTTGAGATTACGCTTACGCATGCTGTCCATGTCTTTCGGCATGGTGAATACCGGTGTTATACACTCATAGGTCCCCATGCCGCATGATATCGTGTTCGGCGTGATGGAACCTGCGCCGAGCGCATTGCAGCATTGATCATGACCGCCGGCGATTATAGTTACATTATCGTTCAATCCAAGTTCCCGCGCTATTCCTCTGTCGACGGTGCCTGCCGTTTCTCCGCCGGCAATTATTTTCCCAAAGCGATCACGTGCAATCCCCGAACGCGTGCAAAGTTCATCCGACCAATCGTTCTTCCGTATATCGAAAAGAAGCGTCCGATTCGCAAGCGAATTCGACGCATACGGCTCCGCACCGAGAAGAAAGCCGACAGCGTCCGCCCATAGCAGATAAAGATCGGCACGTTCATATTCCGCGCGTGCATGCTCCTTAAGCCACATGAGTTTCGGCAGCGTATAATTCGCTCCGATGATGTTCGGATTTATCTCATATCGTTCGCGCACACCCATGCATTCGCGTATCCGTTCAACATATTCGCCGCCGCGGCTGTCCGCTCCGAGGATGCTCCGTCCGACTATCCTTCTGTCGCGTGTTACCGGTACCACTGCTTCACCGAGCGAGCTCGTCGATATCGCCCGTATAGGATCATGCTGTGCTCTCGATGCCGCTTCCGCAATGCACTCCTTGATGATGATCCACACCGCCGGTGCGTCCAACTCAGCATATCCGGGCGATGGATGCACTGTTCTGTATTCACGATATCCGGTGAAAACAGATCCTCCGCTTTCACCGATGACCACGGCTTTGACGCCGGTAGTGCCGATGTCAATGCCAAGGAGGCTCATTATCGTCCGTCCAGCGTTGTTCTGTCGTACTTTAGATAGTTAGAGAACGCCTCTTCGACTGATGCACAAACCGTCCCAGCCGTCACGCTCACATGGTGACGATATCCTTTTCTGCCTATCGTAAAAAGAACGCGCTGCAAGTCCGGGATCTTTGCCACACCGCCGCAGCCGAAGAATTCCTTCGGTATGACATCACCGGTGAATTCACCTTCGCCAAGATAGTAGAGAAGCTTTCCATTCTCTGTTTTTGTACTGAGAAAAGTGAACGGTGTTTCGCGGATGCGTCCTATGTTCGGGCCGTAACCCTTCCCCGCGCCGAGCGCCTTTGCGAACATCGGATGATCGACGACCGTACCCTTGTCCGTCATGAGCTCGCGGGGAACGGGACCGCAGTGGAAGAGTATGCATCTCCCTTCGTCATCGCCGTAATTATTGTTCCAATCGAGGCAGCTTGCAGGCGTTGTGGACGCAAGCGTCAGCGCATGCATGGCCACCGCATTGCCGATGTCCACCTCGCAGGCCGTCGGTATGCCGCGATCGTTCATCTCGCCGATGAGGACGCAGGGGGCTATGCCCAGTTCCTTTTGCATTTCCATCCAGCATCGTATCGCCATGGCATCGAGATGATATTCCTTTTTCACGTCATCGAGCACGAGGCTCAATCGCGTGAACTGCTCAATGGCATGCGGCGGAACGGCGCTCATATTCGCATAGGAAAGAAGATGCGTTCGCCGCTCTTCGAATCGCTTGCTCCCCGTGTCCGCGCTTTTCATACGCAGGAATATATCGGAAAGGTCGAGCGCCTCGGTCGATATCCCGTATGTTTCCATCGCGCTTTCGTCCCAGCGCACGGTCTTGAACGCCGTCGTGCGCGCACCGATCGCGCCCACCGTCATACGCCTCATCCCGTTGACGACGCGGCACACGCCGTCGAATATGCGTATCTCGCGTGCGAATTCGTCGCTCAGCGGATGTACCGTATGCGGCATGAACGATGTGTACGGTATGCGGTACTGATAGAACATGTCCATGACGGAAAATTTCCCGCAGAACGCATCACGACGTGACTGAAAATCCATGTGCGCTATCTCGTCGGGGTAGGCGATGACAAGTATCGGAACGCGCGCATCGCGCACCGCTTCCACCGCGCCGCGCTCATCGCCGAAATTCGGCAGCACGATGATGACGCCGTCGAATTTTCCCCGATGCTCCTCAAGGAAACGTGCATAGGCACGGCCCTCATCAGCCGTTTCAACAGCACCGAAGCGCGTAGCAGTCGCATCCATCGTGATGCTGTCATGCCCGAGCCGTTTCAATGCCTGTTCGGTCTCGCTCCGCGCTGCAGCGATAAGCCTTTCAGGAAAGAATCCGCGATTGCCGAAATAGAGCGCGAAGCGTGATCGTGTATTCATGGTAATGCTCCTTCACACGTATTGACCGCATGCAGTTCCGTAAGTACGTCGCATGTCGCCTGATACACCGCATCATACGCGGCTTTTGCCGAGCGCTTGATCGCCGCTTCATACGGCTGTCGTATCGCGGTCGCGATATTTATTTTCGCAATACCGTTCGCTATCCCTTTATCAATATCATCCCTGGATATGCCGCTCCCGCCGTGGAGCACGAGCGGTATCCCCGTCGCATCCCGCAGCAGCGCGAGACGTTCGTGGGAAAGCCGCGCTGCTATCTTCTTCTGGTCTCTTGTCGCATCAGAGATGGCTCCGTGCACATTGCCCACTGCCACCGAGAGCCAGTCGACATTGGTCTCTGCTGCGAACCGCTTCGCCTCTGCCGGATCGGTGAATCCCCTGCCGCTCGCAAAAAGCGCGTCATAATCGGGGGCGGGACCCTTCTCGTGACCGAACACGGCCCCGAGCTCCGCCTCGACGGGAATGCCATGTGCGTGAGCGAGTGTGACGATATTTTTTGTCGCGCGTATATTCTCATCGAAGGAAAGCCGCGATCCGTCCACCATGACGGAATCGTAACCGAGTGCAAGCGCTTCGGATATCACCGCCTCATAGTCCACGCGCATACCGTCCTCATCGATGACCGGGATGTGATCAAGGTGAAGCCGCGTTGTGTTCCTGTCGGCAATGCGGTCATATTCGCGTTTGATCTCGCGCATGCCGTGTGCCTTGAATTTCATCCACTCAAGCCGCGCCACGGTGATGAATGCACATGCCTTTGAGTCTCGTACGGCAGCCGCAACTGCTTCCATCATCGGCAGATACGGTATATTGAACGCCGGTATCGCCGTATGCGTCGCATAGGCTTTATCAATGATTTTTTTTGCGCTGGTCATCACATCCTCCGCTTTTTTCTACACTGATACCATAGCCATAAGCGTGCTTTCAGTGAATGTACGCTTCTGCAAATACATGTATATACAGGCAGTTATACCAGCTTGATTTTACCTGTGATTTGATTATACTTTCTCCCATGGTCAGGTACTTCATCGAATCGCAGCAGATGAACGATCTCCTTTCGCTCCTGCACCGTCTCTTCGATATACGCATAACGTTCTTCGACATGGCGGACGGCGAGGTCGGTTATTTCGATATCAAAGGAATGTCGAAATACTGCAGCTTCATTCGGCGCGACACAGCGATGAACGCGCGATGCATCGCCTGCGATAAGCGGAACCTTCTCATCGCACAAAGAACGAAGGATATCCATATCTATCATTGTCATCGCGGGCTCGCAGAAGGGATAATACCGCTTTCCGATACGCGGGGTGTGTATCTCGGCGCCATTGTGTTCGGACAGGTGCGCATCAGGGGATCACGCTCGCCGAGCTTCGGCGACGCATACGAACGCCGGTATTATCGCATGCTCCCGTCACTCAGCCGGGAACGTCTCGCCGATATCGCCCGCATGCTCAAGTATGTGAGCGAGCACATCATCGTCCGTGAGCTCGTGCGTCACAAGGCACGGCAATGGATGGAAACGCTGTTGTCGTATATCGATGCGAACGGATCTCGTCGTATCGGCATTGCCGATATGGCGAAGGCGGTCGACCGCTCGCCGTCTTTCATCTCCCACTATTTCGTGAAGGAATTCGGCGTTACCGCCCGTGCGTATATCATGGACAGGAAATTGCGGCGCGCAGCCGAACAGATACTCGCCGGAAAACGATCTGCTGAAACGGCGCGGCAATTCGGGTTCTACGATGAATTCCATTTCTCAAAGGCGTTCAAGAAGAAATTCGGCGTATCTCCCCGGGCATATGCGGCGGAGAAGCGATCTCCTCTAAAAGATACGGTCAAAGTCGGAGATACGTGAAGCCATTGCCTTTGCGGGCGGGAACCATGTCGGCAGCTGGAAGATACGCCCCTTGTTCGAAGCGTTCTCCGGATGCAGATACAGCTCGCGTATCTCTCTGGCGATGGGAAGATCGAGGTCGATGAGTTCCTTCCCGGAAAAATATCGGTCGGCGACACCGAACTTTTCGTACTGTTCATGCAACTTCGCTTCACATCCGCCTATGATGTCCGAGTATGCCGCGTCATACTCGAAATGTTCGCACTCGGAAGCATCTTTCCTGTAATTGACGAGTGTCCGCCTGCCGTCCGCCGTCGAGAACATATATTTCCACTCATCGGTAATGACGGCATGAAGACTCCCGTTCTTCGGTCCGAAATCCAGTACACCGAAGAGCGTATCGCGCACCTTTGCGCCATCGTTCATCGCACGCGACAGATCGATACCGTCGGTGTGACAGTCATGCCCGATACCCGCGAGCGACAGGAGCGTGGGCATGATATCGGTATGCCCCGCGAGCGTGCCGTTGCGAACACCGGCAGCGATATGCCCCGGGCGCGAAAAGATATACGGTATGCGCGCGGGACCTTCGAACCATGATCGCTTTCCGAAGCAGCCGTGATCTCCCAGCGACTCACCGTGATCTGAAACAAAGAATATTATCGTATCTTCCCGCATGCCGTTCTTCGCAATCGCGTCAATGATCCTCCCTATCATGTCGTCGACGAATTTCACCGTGCCGTGATAGAACGCACGCATCGTCTTGAGGAAGTACGGGTCCTGGATGTTGCACTTATACAGGTTCTGCCGTATCTGCCAGTAATTATAGTGCTCCGCATTATCATACTTTCCCATGACGGGCGGCTGCATCTCATTGGGCGCATATTTGTACTGATACGGCGTCGGCGCGTCGAACGGCGGATGCGGCTGAATGAACGAGGTAAAGAGGAAGAACGGCTCATTCGATCTCGCCTTCTCATCGATATATTTTATCGATTCATCGGCTATCCAATGCGTCGAATGATGTTCCTTCGGCAGCTGTGACACCTGCGGGATGTAATACATATGACTGCGCATGCCGTTCACTTCGGGTACATGCTCGACATATCCCAGACGCTTGAGATATTCCATATGCTCATCATTGCCGTCGGCCTTCGCGCCTTCTTCGGAGAGTTTCATACCATGAAAACCGAAATGTTCGCGTGTGGGCTTAAAGTGCATCTTGCCTATCGCCTGCGTGTGATACCCGTTCTCACGGAGCACCTTCATGAGCGTCGGCGTTTGGGGATCGAGCGTCCCCACTGCGTTCGAGAGCACGCCGGTGCGCAGTGCGCTCAAACCGGAAATGACCTCATGCCGCGCAGGCACACACTCGGGGCAATTGGCGTATGCCCGTTCGAAGGTAACGCCGCTCGCAGCGAGCGCATCGAGACCGGGTGTATGCACGCTCGAATTGCCGTTCGCACGAATTGAATCGTATCGCTGCTGATCGGTCATTATAATGACGATGTTGGGCTTTCGTGCCATGGTCGTGTATCCTTTTCGGGTATGGTCAATACTACTGCCTGCCGCGGTTTTGGTAAAGCGCATGGATTATGAATTTGCGCCCTTTCATTTGGAACGAAATGTCTCTCTACGGCGCGTTCATCCTGAGCTTCTTGAAATCCCGAGGTGAGACCGACTCATATTTCTTGAATATCTTGCTGAAGAATTTCTCATCGTTAAAGCCGGTGTTCTTTGCCACCTCTTTTACCGGCAGGTCCTGATTGAGCATTTCCTTCGCACAGCGGATACGGTACTGGAGCAGGTATTGCATGGGGGCGACACCGACCGCAGTGCGGAACAGCCGGACAAAATAGTACTTGTTCACGCCGACAATACCCGCAAGACGTTCGAGCGAAAGCGATGCGGCATAATTATCATGGATGGCATTGACCGCTTTGAGAACGCGCGCGTCATTGATGAATGAAAACCCGGCGGTCGGAGCACATGAGACAAGGAGCTCCTTCACGAGCGCCGATAAGGAATCGACGGATGCCGAACCGGAACCGACGAGTTTTTCGAGCACTTGTATCAGGTGAAAGGCTATGGACCCGTTCTGTATCGGGAATTCAATGTACTCGTTCGTGATATCCGGATCGAGCGTGATGTGGAACCACAGACAGTGTATCCTGTCGCGCGTGTCATGGAACAGGTGATACGGCTTGTTCGACGGGAAGAGATACAGATGCCCGTGCTTGAGCCCCATCGCTTTCGTCGTCTCGCTCTCATAGAACGCCGTTCCGCCGTATATGTATTTCATGCGATGGAACAGACAGCTTGCCGTCTCGCGCACTTCCCACGTCTCCCCGCAGGTCAACAACCCCGTCTGACGCGGAATGACGCGGACAATGCTCGATGCAATGTTCATCGAGAATGCCGCATCACGGATAGGAGCCGATGAAGGTAAGCCCTTCGGTCTCCGGCAGCCCCATCATGATGTTCATGTTCTGTACGGCGCTCCCCGCCTGCCCCTTGAGCAGATTGTCTATGTGCGACAGGATGATGAGCGTGTTCGTCCGCCGATCGACATTGACCCATACGGCGCAGCGATTGCTCCCGCGCACAGAACGGTTGCCGACCGATTCTTTTTCGCCGTACACGGTCACGAACGGCTCGTTCGCATAGAATGATTTAAATACATCAAGCGCCTTCTCATACGTCACGCCTTCGTTCAGCCGCGCATATACGCTCGTCATGATGCCCCGGACGACGGGGAATACCTGCGCGGTGAATGTTACCGTAATGTCGCTCCCTGCTGCCGCAGAAAGTTCCCGTTCAACTTCCATCACGTGCTGATGCTTACCTATTTTATAGGCATTCATTTCCTCATACCGATGCGGATAATGATAGATAGGGTTCACTTTCTTGCCCGCGCCGGACACACCGCTTTTCGCGTCAAAGATCATCGTCTTCGTGTCGATGATGCCGCTTTTTACCGCAGGGGCTGCACCGAGTATCGCGCTCACCGCGAAACACCCGGGGTTGCCGACAATAGCGGCGTTCTTTATCTCATCGCGATGCAGTTCGGCAAGGCCGTATACGCTCGATGCGAGAAGATCTTCCGCCGCATGCGTTGTTTCTTTCCCGATGCGCGCCGCATACTGCGCGTATAATGCCGGTGTATTGAACCGGAAATCACCGCTGTAATCGATGATACGCGAGCCGGCCTTTACATACGTACGCGCTTCCTTCATCCCGACGCCGTCCGGTGTCGCGAAAAAAACGACATCTGCTTTTATCGGCGCATCGGCCGGCTGTATCACTTTGTCGCACACACCGGTAAGATGCGGATATACCTCATCGATGCGTTTTCCCACATCGGCGACCGCATGGAGCGATGTTATTGTCACGTTCGGATGCCGTACGAGTATCTCAATGGCGCCGACGCCGCCGTACCCGGTGGCACCGATAATAGCCGCTGTTATCGATCTCTTCATAGCTGTCCTTGTCGATGAATGCACGAATTATACCGACCGCTGATAAAAATGCAATCGTCGTCGCCATTTGACAATATCACCATGGTTTATTACAATTTCACCGAACGAACCACGGGATGGATCATCTATGAAGCACATGCTTATTCTCGGCGCAGGCACCGGCGGCACCATCATGGCCAACCTGCTCGCGAAACATCTGCCACCCGCCGCTTGGGACTTGACCGTGATCGACGGCGACATGGATCATTACTATCAGCCTGGTTTTCTCTTCGTCCCCTTCGGCATGTACACGAAAGAACAGGTGCGCCGCCCAAAAGCGGATTATCTTCCCCGCCGCGCGCAATTCATCGCAGAGAACGCGGTATTCATCGATGCAAAGGCTCAGCAGATAACCCTCGCCGGGGGACAGACGCTGCCCTATGATGTCCTTGTCATTGCAAGCGGATGCACGATAGCAATGGATGAAACACCCGGCATGCTCGATGGCTACGGTAAAACCATCTTCGATTTCTATACGTATGAGGGCGCCCTTTCTCTTGCATCGGTGCTCCCTTCATTCACCGGCGGCAGCATCGTCATGCATGTGAATGAAATGCCGATAAAGTGCCCCATAGCCCCACTGGAATTCATCTTTCTCGCTGACTGGTATTTTTCCAGGAAGAAGATACGCAACGATGTGCGCATCACCTTCGTTACGCCCCTGTCGGGCGCCTTTACAAAGCCGATCGCAGCAAAAATGCTTGGTTCGCTCATCGAAAAGAAACATATCGATATCGTCGCGGATTTCGGTACGGAGCGTATCGATGCCGATGCGAAAAAGCTCATCGGCTATAACGGCCGTGAAATACCGTATGACATGCTCGTCACCGTTCCCACGAACAAAGGGAGCGAAGTGATCGAGCGCTCGGGGCTCGGCGATGATCTTCGTTTCGTCCCGACCGACAATAACACGCTCGTATCGAAGCAGTTCCCGAATGTTTTCGTCATTGGGGATGCGACCAATGTACCGGCATCGAAAGCGGGTTCGGTCGTTCATTTCGAGGCGGAAACCGTGCTCGAGAACATCCTGCATTTCATAACCGGTGTCCCTTTGGCACCGTCGTTCGACGGACACGCGAATTGCTTCATCGAAACGGGATACGGCAAGGGTATCCTTATCGATTTCAATTATGAGCAGGAACCGGTACCGGGCCTTTTCCCGCTGCCGATAGGTCCGCTCACGCTCCTTTCGGAAAGTCCGCTCAATCATTTCGGCAAGCTCGCGTTCGAATGGATATACTGGAATATGCTGCTGAAAGGCATTCCGATACCGTTCATACCGAGAAGAATGAGCCGGGCGGGAAAACAATTTCCGGCCGTGCAGAAATAAGGAGGCTTGTATGGCGACAAAATCTATCGGCGGACGCACGGTCAATGTCGATGAAGAAGGTTTCATGACCGATCCGGCGGAATGGAGCAAAGAGGTAGGGGAAGCGATAGCAAAGGAAGAAGGCATCGCACTCACGGACAGGCATTGGAACGTGATCACGTTCATGCAGGCGGAAACGAAAAAGAACGGAGAACCTCCCACGATACGTGCCATGAATAAAAGCGGTGTTGTTACGACAAAAGAACTGTATGAATTGTTCCCGGGCGGACCGGCGAAAAAGGCGGCAAAGATAGCCGGGCTTAAAAAACCGGCCGGCTGTGTCTGATCATTCGTCCCGAATATCCGATCAAGGAGTGAATTATGGCTGAAGGAAAGATCAAAAAGGTCTCGATAGTCGTTTCAAAAGGCTCGATAGAGGGTGTGTACCCGGGACTTATCATGGCGAACGGCGCCCGTATGGAAGGGATAGAAGCGAATTTGTTCTTCACCTTTTTCGGACTTGACGCCATTGTGAAAGCGCGCATGGGTCGTATCGCCGTATCCACCGTGGGAAATCCCGGTATGTATTTTCCGCCGAAGGGCGGTATCCGCGTACCGACACTGATGGGAATGCTCCCCGGCATGCAGGCGTTCGCAACGTGGTTCTTCCGGAAAAAAATGGACAAGCTCGATATACCCCCCGTGCCGGAATTCGTCGAAATGTGCCATGATGCCGGCGTCCGCTTCTACGCCTGCAAAGCGACGGTCGATATGTTCGGTTATAAGAAAGAGGATTTCTGCCCGCAGGTCGAGGCGATCATCAATGTCGGTACGTTCTATGAAAAAGCTGCCGGCGGCGAGATAATCTTCACCTGATACCTTTTTTATCCATCCCGGCCGACGGACGTTTCGATCGTCCGCTCGGGGACAATGTCAATGCCGCGTTCATGAGTCGTTCATGTACCGCTGTTATCCTCTGCTCATTTGACGTGATCGTTCTCACGCTGATACTGAATTCTATCTCCGAAGCAAGTACTACCGAAACAGATGAACCGGCAAGTTCGGCGAAGCGATTTGAAAGGCTTTCTACCGTTTGGTTCGTGATGGTGAATTGACGTAAAAAATCCGCGATATCATCCCTTTGTATCGTATCGTCCCAGATAAGAAATGGGAAATTATCATACTCGTTCACCCGTTCCGCCTGATAGATCAGTACATCACAGTCATTGCTCTGCATCGTCCTTTTGAGGACTCGATTCTTCACTGCAAGGTGCGCGAGCCCTTTCGTCGGGTATGCTCCTCCTCGCGGCACAATGGCCCTTCGCACGTTTTCCCACTCGCTCGGTGCGAGGAATTCGCATATGGCATTGCTGAACCGGGAATATACCGCCGCGTTCGTGGGCGAAGAACGTGCAAGTGCTGCGTAGAATTCCGGCAGTTGAAAATAGCGTTCACCGATGTTCTGGACATCATTTGTCTGTGCGTACGCAGAAAAGCACAGAAGGCATAGGATACGGAAGGACTTTATCATTGCGACCATACTATCGCAGCAGGGAAAAAAGTACAGAGATATCAATTACGGGAACGGTGACTTATTGCTCGAATGTCCCGTCATCCTTGCCGTACGCGCTAATGACGGATTCCTGTATCGTATTTCGGAACGTCGTGGTCAATGGATGAACGACATCCTTATACTCGCCGTTCCCGACACGGCGGCTCGGCATAGCGACGAAAATGCCGCGCGTCCCTTCGATGATCTTTACATTGTGGATGACGAATACATCGTCGAACGTCACTGAGGCATACGCCTTCAGTCGGCCCTCACCATCGACCTTTTTGATGCGAACTTCGGTGACCTGCATGTGCGCCCCCTGTGAGCAGAGTATCACGCAAGCGGCGCGAGGAACACATCAATGTTCGCACATCCGTCCGTCAATGCGTGATGAACAAGGGTTGCCTTCCGGCGAGTGTCGAACAGGAAAAAGAACGCTGAACCCGAACCGCTCAGATGTGCCTCAGCGGATGCCGTCCGCTCCATGGCCTTCTTCGCTCGCGCAAGCTCATCGTTCCCTTTAAGGAGAACTTCTTGGAATATATTATAGCACATTTTATCGATTTTGTCCACCGGGCCGTTCAACGATGCTTGAAATGCAGCCATGTTCCCTCGGTTAAAATCAGCCGGGGACATCATTTGGTATGCATCCTTTGTGGCGATCGCGATGCGTGGATACGCTATCACCGCATACCCGGAAAGTCTGTTCGGATACGGCGTCAGAACCTCGCCGATACCGCTTCCCCAGGCAAAACCGCCGTTGATGAAGAACGGTACATCGGCGCCGAAACGCACGGCGATAGCGGACATCGTAGCGGCATCGAGACCGAGAGTGCCGATGCGATCCAACGCCATGATGATATGCGCGGCATCGGATGATCCGCCGCCGAGCCCGGCACCGACCGGTACGTTCTTCTCCAGATCGATAGCGAGCGGGCGGTCAAAGTCGTACTCCTCTGAAAAAAACCGATATACCTTCATGATCAGGTTGTTCTCGGGGTCCCCGGTCAATGCGGCGTAACGCCCTGAAACGGAAAGCGTCGTTCTTTCAGCATCCTTCAGTGATATGCGGTCGCATAGCCCGATAGTATGGAAAGCGGTTTCTATGGCATGATACCCATCGGGGCGCTTCTCAATTATGTCAAGAAAGAGATTTATCTTGCAGGGTGCTTCAATGCTGATCTTCATCCGTATTCCTGAGCGAGGAGGGGAGCACGGCCCCGTACCGCATCCGTACATACCGGTAGTCAAAAAGGCGCTTTGTGTGATCGCTCTCGCTCCAGGTCACTACGAACGGTATCATCGCATAGCGGCGTGTCTCGTCGCGGTCGCGTACGGGTATCATGAACGGTATCGATATGGTCTGTCCCGCCGTGAGCGACGATATCGTTCTGTTCGACACGGAGCGTACCGCAGGCGTTGGCACAACGGAAACCGTGAACGGCCCGATCGTGCTGCCCGTGACGTTCATGATCTCAAGCGACGCACTCACCTTGTAATCGCTCGATCGCTCGCGGTCGAAGTGTATCTCCGTCGTAATAGGAACCAATTTGTACGCCGCCTTCAGATCACTGAACGCCATTCCGCCGGCGACTATCCATTCCATCGCGGGGAATTCGCCGGTGCGCCCGAAATTCGCCCGCCAAATGTCATGGAAGAACACACCGCGGGGGTGCCCTTCCTTGAGCAGATCATACACGGCATAATGCATGCGCCGCGTGTATTCCTCCACTGGGTTCAATTCATCCGAACGGAGCAGCGGCGTATCGACCGTGTTCCCCACGACAATATTGATATCATTACCGCTGATATAGCTGCCCCACTGCCCGCCGAGATAATCATAGTCGCGAGCCTCGGGAATTTCATAGAGCATGATGAAATTATAATCGGCACCGCCGTCAAGGAACATCAGCGGGTCCTGACCATGCTCGATGCCGTGCGCCCAGCCGAGATTGAACACCCAGAGGTCTTTGTTCACCCGCGCGTCCTGTCTCACACGCTTCACGATCTGTGCTTCCTTCTGCGCTTTATAGTACCGCCATGCGTGCATGTATTCATCACGCCGTTTTCTGAGCAGCCAGAGCATTTTCTGGTCTTTCGTCCAGGAATCGTATCCTTCGGGTTTCTCTATCCACATCTCGTTCACAAAATCATCAACGAGCTCAAGCCCGCCAGGCGGCAGCGCGCGTATATAATCAAGGCCGATCGCATCGACATTGGGGTCCCGATTAAGCATCGCAGTGAGCGCAGTCATATCGCGGATACGCTTGTCATCGATGAGCGAACAATGCCAATCCGCCGTGAATTCGCCCGCATCATTCTCATATTTCAGCGAGGGGCTGTATCCGAGCCGGAAAAAATCCTTGTTCCTCGCACGCGCACGATCGAGCCAATTGGGGATATCATTACCGGGAAATTGAATGAAGAACGAATGCAGCCATGCGCCGAATTGCATGTTCTCCCGTTTGACCTCACCTGCGAGTGTCGTGAGGTAATTAAGCTTCTCCTTGTTCCATACGTTCGTCGCCGACAGGAACGGCGAGGTACCTGTCGTCTCCCCGACATTCGCCGCGAAAACATCAGCACCCATGAATTTCGCGACCGTAACGAGATTGCGCCAATCCCCTTCGGTGTTATCAATTCCGATATAATTGCTCTGCAGAAGAAGATGTCCGAGCGCTTCGAGCGTAACGAATGAGATGGGCGTGTTCGTATTCTTCGCTTTTGCTCCCTCGATGGAAAATACCGTATGCCGAAACTCTTCATTGCCGGCCTTTCGATACGACAACACGGCATCATAGTCCCCGAGTGCAGGGGCGAGTGGAGAGAACCATCGCGCCTCATATGCCTTTCTCCCCGGATCAAAGCGCATTTTTACAGCACGGCCATTGATCTTTGAAGTAATGATCTTTCGTCCCCGATATATTTTTACGACCGGTTCTTGTATCGGTGTTTCACTTGTTAGTGTAAAAAAGACCGTTTCATACCGTAGATACCTTTTTTTATCCGTCGTAAAGTCGCCTTTTTTCGCAATGTCACCTTTTTTTGACAAGGAGGCTTCATATTTACGGTATGTCGGGTCGACGAGCAGATATACTGAGCTGCCAACGAACGCAGCGGTAAAGACCAATATCGCAATTATTATGCCGAACGCTATTCGACGCATCGCATGTTACTTCCATTGTGCGATTCATGAAGCCCGTGCGATAATAGCGCATACCTGTTAAAATGCAAGACATTTTCTTGTTTATCAATCTGTTGATATCCTGTTCTTTCTGTGAAATTTCGTGTTTTTTTGAATTTGACTCTTACTGTTACACGGATTGGGTTGTTATTCCTTGCCTTCTTTCAACGACTTATACGTAAAGAAACAGGTAAATGTACCAGTATAATCCGGGCAAAACAACGATATCAACAAAAACGAGAAACAACAACAATCACTTATATATAAATACTACTGATAATTAGGGAAAACTGGAACAAAGCATGGAGAAGCTATAGAATTCATCAATGTTGATATCTTGTTCACTTGTTAATAAAGCAGATATCTAAATTCTCGCTCTTTATCCCGTTTTTTGTGAATTCATTCGCTGAATTTGCTTTCATTTATGGTTACAACAACAAGGGGCTGGCGTTCTATCTCTTTAAAGAAAAAACGCTGCAGCATGTATTTTGTCTCATATTGCAGGATAGAGGATTTCACTTTCCCTTTTTTCACAAGATTTTCGATAGTTTCTACGACGATATCCTTCCCTTTTTCGACGAGGGCGTTCGTTTTACCGTCATAAAAAATGAACCCGCGACTGACAATATCAGCATTCACTGAAACGGAATTATTCTCCTTATTTATCGAAGCGGATACAAAAACGACCCCATTTGCGGCCAATTTCTGCCTGTCCTTTATCACCAGCTCACTGATGTCGCCGACCCCTTTACCATCGACATACACGTTGATAAGGTCAAGATTATCAATGACGGCCGCGCCATTCGGCGTAATTTCAAGAACATCGCCGTTGAACATGAGGAATATCGATTCCCTCTTATCAGCAAGAGGTTCAATCGTACGGACATGCCGTATGAGATGACGATTCTCCCCGTGAATAGGGACAAAATAGCGCGGCTTCACGAGGCGGTATATCAATTTTAATTCTTCACTCGACGCATGTCCCGATGAATGGATATGATAATCATCTTCGTCAATAACGACAGCACCTTTGCCGTAGAGATGATTCACCAGCGAATTAACGGAGACCTCATTGCCGGGAATGATCCGTGCAGAAAGAAGAACAACGTCCCCGCTGCGTATCTTTACATGCCGGTGAGCATCCTGTGCGATAAGCGAAAGGGATGAATACGGTTCTCCCTGACTTCCGGTAGTGATGCAGATAACCTTTTCACGGGGATATTTCGAGATATCCTCGATCGGGATGACCGTGCTGTCAGGGAAATGCAAGTGTCCGAGCGAACGGGCTATTTCGGTATACCGAAGCAGACTGCGTCCGGAAAACGTGACGAATTTTGAATTTTTATGCGCGGCCGATACGAGCTGTTGTATACGGTGAATGCTTGATGCGAACGTTGCCACGATTATCATGCCGGAATTGATAGCAAGAAAATGTTCGAGCTCTTTGTTCACGATGCTTTCACTTCTCGTGAAGCCCGAATTCTCAACGTTCGTGCTGTCGCTCAGGAGCAGAAGGACGCCGCGTTCACCGTATTCAGCGAATTTATAGAGATCGATGGGTTTGCCGTCAATGGGCTCGAGATCGATCTTGAAATCGCCGGTGTGTATGATCGTGCCGAGCGGTGTTTTTATGGCAAGAGCGACACTGTCGACAATGCTGTGATTGACATGGATGAATTCAATTTCTAAATTCGAAAGTGTTATCACATCTCGGGGATGTACTTCGGTGAATTTCATTTTTTCAAGGTCGATATGCGCATCCATGAGCTTTTCCCTGAGAAAAGCAAGCGTCAGGCGCGTACCATAGACAGGGGCATCGAGCGTTTCTATGATATGGGCTACCGCACCGATATGGTCTTCGTGCCCGTGCGTAAGTATGAGCGCGAGGATCTTTTTATCGCGCAGATAGGAAATATCAGGAATGACATAATCGACGCCGAACATGTCGTTCTTCGGGAACATGAGACCTGCGTCGATAACAATGACGTCATCGTTGTACTCGATGACGAGCATGTTCTTGCCGATCTCTTTCAGTCCGCCGAGCGGCACGATACGTATTCGGGAAGCAGCGTCATCCAATGGAGAAACCATGTATGGAGGGACAGATTTGCATCACTGCCATCTATACTAGCAAACAGCGACAAAATGTCAAGTAAATTGCGGGTGCTACTCGACAGTAAAGGAAAAAGCAATGCCGTCAACCGTTAATCGATATGAACCCGTGCAGAGATCGCTTATGAAAACACGTTCATCGCGCTGACCGGTACGATATACGACGTCATTATCGCGTACAAGCGTGCAGGACCTGCGAACAGAGGATATAACGATGCGGAACGTGCATCGATCGAGCGGTTCAAGGATGACCGGCCCGGATATCAGTGAAACAGCACTGCGCCGTTTTCCACGAACCGGTATCGGCGAGGCAAGCGAAAAACCGCCGGCATGTTTCACGACGAAACCATGCGGTGCAAGGGAAAGCGATGCTGACGGCATGGGTATGTCTTCGAACAGCGGCGAGTCCGGGAGCAAGTCCATCGCGGATATCGAGAAGGTCAGCGATACATACGCATGCGCGCATGATGTGCAGGAACGGATATGGGTGAGAAATGAATTATCCGGTTTTCCTGCGTCCACCATACGCAGCAGATCGGGAGTAGAATAACAGTTCATGCCGCCTCCCGTGATGTTCGTGTACGCAGGAACGAACGGATTTTAGTGATGACCTTCGATACGAGGTTGAGCGTGACCGAGAACACGCGTGCGATATGGCGGAATGGAACGGTCAGCTGTATCTGTTCCATACGAAGCGCAAGACCGTTCTTTCGTGCAAGCAGTGATCGTGATGGCGCATCTTCTTTTTTTACCCGTGAGCATATGCGCGTGTAGGTATCCTGCAGGGAAAGCAGCCGCAGATAGCGCTTGCGGTATGTGCGGCGAGCGCGTTCAATGACGGACAGTGCACCGTGCACGGACAGGGAAAGATGATCTGCAAGCGGGATCACGATACTTTCCTTGAACAGTTCAAGGAAATGCATCTGGAACAGCAGCGAATCACGAACAGAGAAACGGTCCTTCAATCGTGCAAGAATATTATCCCTGCGAGTGTCCTGTTCCGAACATTCATGCCGGGCAATATCCTCGGGCATGCCATGAACGCTGTCGGCGGTATTTTCAGAGAGCGGCAGCGACCTGTCAGAAGCATCGTCCGAGCGCGTGCGCAGATGGTTCAGATACAGATTCCTCAGCACTGCGGTGAACCACGTTGTGAAACGGTACCCATGGTCCTCGAATTTCAATACGACGGTCTCCAAGCGCTCAAAGACATAGAGATAGAACACCGATGCAGCGTCATGATCGCGATGGAACACTTTCCGCGGGTAATGATAGATATACGATGCGAGCGCCATTTGCAGCGCCGCAAGCAGATCGCGGGAACGGCTTACCTGATACCGAAGAACGATATCCTTGAGAGACGAATCATTATCCATGATAACCACCTTTCATATGCAACCCGAACGGATATTACCATAGGCGGAAAAAAATGCAACAGCCGGCGGCGGAAACAGTGAATTAAACAGCAGGGGGCAACGCCATGGCCGCGCTTGACAGCGATAGTGATTGCGGCTACAGTATATGAAACTACGCACGAGGAGGTAACATCATGCGTATATTGAGAACACTCCTGCTGGCGATCACAGCCGGGGGAATACTTTCAGCGGCGACGATAACGAACATCACGAGCGTTACAGATCTGAACACACTGAACGGGCAGATCGCAGGTCTTGCGAAGAAGAACTATGGGTTCATGACCGGTTCCGGTAACATCACCCCTGCGAACACTACGGAATTCTTCGGCTTGAAAATCGGTCTTGGGCTTGGAATTGCCGGGAACGCAGGCTTTATGAGTCTTATCAGCGCACCGAATTCCATCACGAGCATCGATACGCTCGTTTCACTCATACCCGCCCCGTATGATGTGCTTTATGCGAAAATCGGTTTGCCTGGATTTATTCCCTTTCTGGACAAAACTGATGTTGGCGTACGTTTCGGATACTTCCCGACGATGAGCATTCCCCTGTCGGGCGGGTTCATGTTCAATGTGAACGGTGTATCGGCATTCGGCATCGAAGTTCGCAAAACGTTCTTTGAACTGCCTGCAGGTTTGATACGGGTCGACGCGCGTGTTGCCTATAATTATTCCGGCGGCGGCATCGGTATAAAGTATACCACGAATGCGGCCGGGGTAACGAACACCTTCACCGAAACAATGACGTGGTCGGGCAATAACATTTCGGTAAAAGCGGTTGCCGGCGTGAACATCCCGTTCGTGTTCGGTGCGTTCGTCGGTATTGGCCCGGAGCTCAATTTCGGCGGCGTAACGGCACAATCCGATCTTACCGCACAAGGATCGTTCAATTTTGCGGGAACTACGTTCTCGGCGCTTTCAACGATCACGTCGTCTGCGCTTGGTGCATATGATCCTTTTGACATTCGTGTCATCGGCGGGATCCACTTGCTCGTTGTCGATGTAGCGGTTGAATATGGACTTCTGAGCGGCGGCTTAAGTGCCTACGCGGGACTCTCACTTGCGTTCTAGCTGAAAATAACATAACAGAAAAGGCGCGGGTATCCGCGCCTTTTTTTATTGGCATGACCGACAGGATGTACACTAGGAATTTGCAATAGTGTACATGAAACACTATAATATAAATATGAAAATCGGGGATGAAAATATCCGGCTTATCATCGGTTTCGGCATATCGGTGATATTCCATTTCGTGCTGTTCTTTCCGTTCGCCGGGGGCAACAGTATTGCCGGGCGCATCTTTTCTATTGAGCGGCCGCAGAAAACAGCGGACGACAAAGAAGAGACCGTGCTCCTTTCCACCGATGCGCCGAAAGAGATGATACCTGACAAGAGAACACCGTTCGTGAGCGACAGGAACACCATGTCAACGGGGAAGCGAACGAAGAGCACCGGCTACAATATATATGCGCGGGATAATACAAAGGTATTCCTGTCGCCGCATGATCGTGACCAGGAAGCCCGCCCTGACCTTATCGTAGAAACGCTTCGCGGGGAAAAAGGGACCGAGCCGCGCGGGGAGAAAGTAGAAAAAAAGGATCCGGGTGATATCACGGTCGGCAAACAGAAAGGGGATACCGCGGCGGTCCTCGTAGAGCCGGGTCAGGAAGAGATGCATGCCCGGCGTATGCCGTTCGTGTATGATGAGAACGAAGAGATAAAGGTCGGCTTCTCGCTCGATGACGGGAAGCTCGTGCTCGGCAGCAGAATGATGCCGTATGCGGGATATTGCATCGAGTTCGTGAACAGTGTACGCGAATCGTTCTTTAAATCGTTATCCCTTGCGGCGATAATGAACCTGCGGAAAACCGACGAGGTGGAGATCCTTTTCTCCATTGACGGCAGCGGGAAGATAGAATTCGTTTCGGTCTCGAAACCGTCACTGCGGCAGCAGGAGAATTTCCAGATACAGTGCATACAGGCGGTGATGTATGCGGCGCCGGTATCGCCCCCGCCGTATGAACTTATGCGTGATGAAGGCCGAGAAGGAAAGCTCTATATTCCGTTCACGTTCAAGATAAAAGAGATACAATAAGGGGAACTGTGTGGACGAAGCGGAACGCTTGCGCAAGCATTTAGGAGCGATCCTTCCGGAAAAAGCCGGCGACGATACCGATGAATCGGTATCTATCGATGAGATAAAAAAACTGGAAGAACAGTCAAAGGCGCTCGCAGAGGACCTCGACAGGCTTGAGCATCGACGCGCGAAAGAAGCGGGAAGCCGCATCCAGGGCGTTGATTATTCTGCAAAGAAGGAAATGCTCTCCAAGGTATTCGACCCGGACAATGTGCACAGCGCGCATCCTGACAGTTATCAGCCGCCCAGGCCGAAGGTCGATGCGTCATGGACGGCGAAATTGGCCGTTGTCGACAAGAATGCTCGTGTTGAAGTACTGGTAAGCGACGATACGATGACAGCAAAAGGGATATTGTATCCGCCGGAAGGGGCCGGCATTCCTGTCTCCGCTGTCATGATCACGCAGGCGCTGAAGAACGCGAATGTCGTTTTCGGCATCAAAACAGAGACATTCCAGACGATAGTCGCCCGGGCGCAGAAGGAAAAAGCGCTTATAACCGACGTTATCCTCGCAGAGGGTGAACCGCCGGAGCACGGAAGGAGCGGTTCGATAGAGTACTGTGTTGAGTTCAAGAGCAATAGAAAACGAACAGGCTATAAGGATACCGAGAAGATCCCTCCCGAAGAGGATTATCGATACGCACTGGTCAGAAAAGGAGATGTGCTTGCGCAGGTGAATCCGGGTTTTACCGGCAGGGCCGGAAAGAACGTACGTGGCGAAGAAATTCCCTGCAGCATCGTTGAGGAATTCAAGTTCATCAATAAAGGGAATGTCACCGTACGAGACGGCGAGAATACGATAAAGGAATATGTAAGCATTGCCGACGGCGAAGCAGTACTTTTTCCCGGGCATATCGAGGTTCGACGGTATCTTGACGGCGAATTCTCGATATCGCTCACGCCGGACCGTATGTCAGCGATGCTTGATATATGGCCGCCGCTTGGAACGGGGGCATTCGTCGATAAAACGGCAATACTCGCAAAAATGGACGAGATGAAGATCATATTCGGTGTCATCGATGGGAACATTGAAGCGGCGATGAAGATGCATGCCACTCGCGAACAGGTGAAGTCGATGCAGATAGCGAAGGGCAAAAGTGCCGTGAACGGAAAGGACGGAAGGATAGAGATCGTTCTCAAGAAAAAAGTGATCGATGATGAACTGCGGGTCGTGCATAAGGACCTTTTAAGCGATCTCGTTGCGGTAACGCAGGGTGAGCATATTGCGTCGCTGTATCCGCCGACATTTCCGGAGACGGACGGCACAACGGTCACCGGCGAGGTCATTAAAGCGGAGCTCGGCAGAACGATAGCGGTCATTGCAGGGAAGAACGTAACAGCGGAACATGACAACAGAACGGATATTATAAGCTATGTCGCGCAGGCGGCGGGGCAAGTGACGATAACCCCGGACGCGATATCGGTCTCTCCGCTCTACAGCGTGCAGAACGTGGATATGAGCACCGGCAACATACACTTTACCGGTGACGTCGCCGTGAGCGGGAACATCGAGGATGATTTTATCGTAGAGGCGGAAGGTACTATCACGGTGAAAGGGAATATCGGCGGGGCGAAGGTCACCGCGGGTCAGAACGTCATCGTCGGCAACGGCATCATTACCAAGGACATTGGTTTTGTGAGAGCGGGCGGCGACGTGGCTGCGCGCTTCATAGAGCGCTCGACCGTTGAAGCGAAAGGGGACGTGAAGGTCGTACGTGCCATCATCAACAGCAGCATCATTGCGGGGAAAAGTATCGACGTATCCGGGGAGAAAGGGAAGAGCACCATCATCGGCGGGGTAGTGCGCTCGCGTTCCGGCGTTCATGCACTGAACATCGGGAATGCTGCTGGTGTACGGACGCATATACTTACCGGGCTCGACTTCTTTCAGCAGAAGAATCTCGATCTTTTGGCGGAAGAGCACAGCAGGTATTCCCGCTATCTCTACGAGATACAACAGCTCATCGGACGCGTACTTGCAAGTTACCCCGATATCACCGCCATTCCGCCGAAGATACGCGGCATTTACGCGGACGCGCTCAAGAAACAGAACCAGTTGCGCACGCTCATCAACCGCGTCAAACTCGAGGAAGCGGACATCATCGAGAAGATGGATAACTCGACGGAAGCATCGATAACGGTCGACGAGAACCTGTTCCCCGATGTATACGTCGCGATAGGGCATACGAAAATGCGCATAGCGGACAAACGGAGCAAGGTGACGCTCATTTTCAACAGCGACGAGAAGCGCATCGATTACCGGCTCTAGGATGTTTCACGTGAAACATTCGGGAACGGACGCAGCAGCGAACAAAGCGGGGCATACTCATGCGTCGTGATGTCATTACCGGGCCGACGGATATAGCGATACGGGAGGGTGTTCATCCCGACGATTTCGCGATGGATTATCATACGCACCAGTGTTACGAAATAGGGATCGTCCTCGGGGGCGAGGGGAAATACGAGATAGCCGCTGACGAAGCGCCCCCCGGACGCGCGATCGATGTATCAGCAGGGATACTCCTTCTCTGGGACGGCAAAGTCCCCCATCGCGCGGTCGATGTGAAGGGAAAGCCGCTTAACCAGATGATAGTGACGTTCGGGTACGAGTATCTGTCCGGAACGCTGTCGGTCCGGTTGACGCAACGTGCAGAAAAAAATCCATTCGTTATGAACGATCCTGTTGCCGTTGCAGGGGCGAAAACGCTCATGCGTCGTATGATGGCGGAACGGCGCAGCGACCGCGAGGGCATGGATGACCTCGTCCGCGCATACATGATCGAACTGGCGGCGATCATCGTGAGAGAAGACGATGGTGAAAAACATGCGGGTGATGTACGGGTACGGTCGGTGCTTTCCGACATTGCTGCGAATTATCATGAGGAGCTTACGCCGGAGCGATATGCGGCGATGTGCGGGCTTTCGGTCAGGCGCTTTTCAGAGCTGTTCAAGCGCGCTACCGGCGCCACCTTCGTCCAATATCTGACAACGATACGCATTGAACACGCAAAAGAGCTTCTCACACAGGGGCATGATCGTGTGCTGTCCATCGCGTTCGGGTCGGGGTATGACAGCGTTTCTCATTTCAATGAGACGTTCAATAAAGTAACCGGCATGACGCCGACGGAATTTCGGGGGAAGCGGTAGCGGGATAGAGTGATGTTTCACGTGAAACATCACTTCCGTTTTCCGTAAGGCTATTTCCGTATACCGGTAGAATCAGCGGCTGTTCATAGCGATAGTTGTATAACCATTGGAGGCGTTATGCTCACACCATTTCTCGATGATATCGAATCGCGTATCGACGCGGGAAAAGAGGAAGCACATTTCAATGCGTGGAAGGATTTTACCCTCGGGAAGTATCGCGGGGATGTGTTCTCTCCCGCACGCGGGTATGCTGTGCCATCCACCCTGGCCTGGCCGAAGGCCAGCATGAACGAAGCGGTCGCTGACGACGAGAAGATGATACTCCGCGAATTCGCAGCCTGCTCATCGGTGCTGGCCAACGGAAAGGATGCACCGGCAATAATGAACGTGCGTTCCAACTACGGTCCCGGCATACTCGCATCCGTATTCGGCTGCCCCATTGTCCATCTGGAAGACCATTACGACAGCTCGCCGCAGGCGACGCATTTCGGGACACGTGATGAGATAAAGAAGGTGCTTGCCGCCGGGGTGCCCGATCTTTCAAAAGGTTTTGGGCCGAAGGTGTTCGCTGTCGGGGAGCGATATCGCGAGATAATGAAAATGTATCCGAAAATGGCGAAGTACATCCACGTGTATCATCCCGACCTGCAGGGACCCATCGATACGCTTGAGCTTCTCTGGGGGAGCAATGTGTTCTACGATATGTACGATGACCCTGTGTTCATCAAGGACCTTCTTTCGCTCATCACGGAAACGTACATCATCTTCCTCAAAAAATGGCATGCGCTTTTCCCGCCGAGAACGGATGGTGTTTCAGTGCACTGGGGGCTCATGCACCGCGGGCCGGTAATGCTCAGGAACGATTCGGCGATGAATTTCTCACCCGAGCAGTATGAGGAATTCATACGCCCCTACGATCAGCGTATATTCGACGAGTTCGGCGGCGGGGCGATACATTTCTGCGGCAAGGGGTCGCATTATATCGGCGCGATGTCGAAAATGGATAAGCTCTACGGGATCAATCTCAGTCAGCCGCACCTGAACGATATGCAGGAGATATTCCGTGCCACTGTTGAAAAGGGCATACCGCTTATCGGGCTCAGCAAAAAAGTAGTGGCCGATGAAACGACGAACGGACGGATGTTCCATGGCTTGGTATACGCAGCATAAGGGAGATCATTCCTATGGACCGAAGTGTCAGTTCTTCTCGAATATCTCCATGATGCGTGAGAAATCTTCGTTGTTGTAGTATTCGATCACTATTTTCCCGCGGCCCTTCTCGTCATGGACGCTCACTTTCGTTCCCAAGAGCTTCGTCAGATCGCTTTCGACCTTACGAACGTTCGGGTCTTTTGCCGGTGTTCCCGTTTTCGCCCGCTTTTTTCCGCGCTTACCCTTCAATATCTCTTCCGCTTTTTTTACCGAATAGCCGCCGCTGATTATCTCATTGGCGAAGCTCTCACGAGCGTTCTCATCGGTGATGGAAAGGATGAGACGGGCGTGCCCCTCGGAGATCTTTTCCTGCACAAGGAGATGGCGTATCGTCACGGGTAGATCGAGGAGGCGAAGCGCATTGGTTATGACCGGGCGGCTCTTACCGACGCGGGCAGCCAGATCGTCATGCCTGAGCCCAAGGTCATCGATCAAACGGCGATAGCTTTCCGCTATCTCGATGGGGTTAAGATCGGCGCGCTGAATATTCTCGATAAGGGCTCGTTCGAGCATTTTATTATCAGGGACGTTCATGACGATGGCGGGTATCTTCTGTTTCTTCAGCGACTTGAACGCCCGGAAACGCCGTTCACCCGCTATGATCTCATAACGGTCAGCGGCACGCCTCCTTACGAGCACCGGGCTCATGAGTCCGTGTTCTTTGATGCTCTGCGCGAGGTTCTCGATCTCAGCCTCATTGAAATGCTTTCGCGGCTGATACGCATTGGGCTCTATCTTCGTGAGCGGTATCTCGGTAAGACCCTCTTCGGCGATATCATCTTCCTTGAACCCCTGATCCTTGATGAGGGCGCCGATGCCCCGCCCCAGTGCCCGTTTTTTTGATGACATGCTGTCTCCCGATTCTTTCGTTCTATTAATTACGTGCGATGAATTCTTCCGCGAGCTCACGGTAGCTTTTCGCCCCGATGCTGTCCTTGTCATATTCCCCGATGGGTTTTCCATGGCTCGGTGCTTCGCTCAAACGGACATTGCGGGGAATGATGGTCTTATAGGTCTTGTCCTTGAAGTACGCGGTGACCTCTTCGACGACTTGATTCGATAGATTGGTGCGAGTGTCGTACATGGTGAGAAGCACGCCTTCGATGGCGAGGTTCTGGTTCAAATTCTTTTTCACGAGCTTCACCGTTTCAAGGAGCTGGGTGAGTCCGTCAAGCGCGAGGAATTCGCATTGAATAGGAATGAGCACGGAATTGGACGCAGTGAGCGCGTTCAACGTAAGGAGCCCCAGTTCCGGCGGACAGTCAATGAGGATGAAGTCATAGGTATCGAGTATCGGTTTCAGACCGGTGCCGAGCCGATATTCGCGGCCCATCTCCGAAACGAGCTCTATCTGCGCGCCGACGAGATCGACCGTCGACGGTATGAGATCGAGGTTCTCAACACCGGTCTTGGTGATGACCGCGGCGGCATCCGATTCCTGCATGAGCAGTTCATAGACGCCGTTCTCAAGGCTTCCTTTCCCGATACCGAGGCTGCTCGATACATTACCCTGCGGGTCGAGATCGATGAGCAGTATGCGTTTCCCTTTTGCTGCGAGAAAGCTCGCAAGACTCACGGCGGTTGTCGTTTTTCCAACGCCGCCTTTCTGATTCGCTATCGCTGTTACTTTTCCCATTAATGTCCCTGGTGCCTTTTTGTGAGTACGACGATATGGCGCTCTTCCGCTAGAAAGGGCACCGTCACGGCATCGACGACCGCAGTATACAATGAACCGTTCATTTTTGCCATTTCACCGTCTATGGTCTCACGCTTTCCTTTGTAGCACACGGCGCGTGCCTTTGCCGTCCCGACACGGTGGAGTATATCGGCCAGTTTTGAGAGTTCGCCGAACGCGCGCGCCGTTATCGTGTCAAAACGGTCTCGAAGCTCGAACACGTTCGAATGCGCAACATGAACATTGGAGAGTGAAAGCTCCCGTACCATCGATGAAAGTGCGTTCGCTTTTTTTGCTTTCGATTCGCAGAGCGTAACACGCGCCTGGGGGAACAGTATCGCGAGCGGGATACCGGGAAGTCCGCCGCCGCTCCCGACATCGAGTATCGCCCGGGAAGCCGTGAAATAGCGATGCGCCGCGATAGAATCGATGATATGACGGACGGTGAATTCCGTATCGTCCGTGGTAGCCGTGAGATTGAGGGATTCGTTTATCGAGAGAAGCGCACGCTGGTATGCGCCAAAGAGAGAACACTGCCGGTCATCAAGAGAAAGGGATAATGCGGCAGAAGCCTGTGTGAGCAATTCGTCAGTATTCATAATGGCCGTATAAAAAAACGAGAGCGCCGTACGACAGTGTCCTCGGGCGCCCTCTATGAACCGGCAACGGGATTCGAACCCGCGAAATGTCGGAATGAAAATCCGATGTGTTTAGCCTCTTCACCATGCCGGCGTATTGCAAGTATACCGTGAGAAAGAGCAAAAATCAATGAGCCGCGCAAGATTCGAACTTGCGACCCACGCCTTAAAAGAGCGTTGCTCTACCAACTGAGCTAGCGGCCCGCATTGCGGGGAATCAGTATATAGAAGCATGCCTCGCATGTCAAGCGTGAAACCGATATTTTTTGCGAGGGAACGATCGCTCGAAAAACGAGACGAAAATTGACATTCATGCCCCTCGTGGTATACTCGGGGAAAAGGGACAGGCAATGGAAATGACCATCGTTTCACCACGGACGGTGATAGCACACCCGGGCGCTCTCGCGGACCTTTCTGCAGTGCCGCTCGCCGGCACGGTGCTGCTCGTGGCCGGCGGACGCACCATCGTCGAGAACGGCGTCGTAGAGCGTGCGTCGAAGATCATCGCAGCAAAAGTGAAAAAAGCGGCGCTCTATCATCTCCCCTCCGGAGAGCCGGACACCGCATCGGTCGATTCGCTTGCGGCAAAAGCGCGAACGCTTTCCCCCGACGCCATCGTCGTCATCGGCGGCGGCAGCGCCATCGATACAGCGAAAGCGGTGTCGGTGCTGGCGCGCAATGATGGGTCGATAGCGGATTACCTTGAAGGCGCGAAAGAGATGCGAAAGATAACGCGCCCGCCGCTGCCGATCATAGCCGTTCCGACGACATCGGGCACCGGCGCAGAGGCGACGAAAAACGCCGTAGTCGCCATTCGCGGGGAGAACATCAAACGGAGCCTGCGTTCTGCCGATATAATGCCCGCGACCGTGATACTCGATGCGGAGCTCACCGTTTCCATGAACGAGCGAACGACGGCGATAACCGGTTTCGATGCGCTCGGGCAGCTCATCGAAAGCCTCATTTGCAGGCGATCGAACCCGTTCATCGCCGCTACGGCGCTCCACGGGATAACGCTCATGGGAAAACATTTTTCCGGCGCCTGTGACGAACCGAAGAACATCGACCACCGCGCGAACATGCAGTTCGCTGCGTATCTTTCCGGGTTCTGCCTCGCGAACAGCGGGCTCGGGCTCGCACACGGACTGGCATCGTCCATCGGCGGAAAATACCCCATCGTGCACGGGCTTATCATCGGCGTGCTGCTGCCGCATGTGATGCGCTATAATCTTCAGTCGTCGGAATCATTGCTTGCGCGCGCCGCGGAAGCGCTCACCGGGCGGACGTTCATCAATGATCTTGAGGCGGCGGTGAAGGGAATAGAAGCGGTGGAAGCGTTGAAGGAGCGGCATACGATACCGCCCACGCTTGCACCGTTCGGTATCGCAACAAAGGATATTCCGGACATCGTACGAGCATCGTTCGGCGGAAGCATGAGCGGCAACCCCGCACCGGTCGATGAGGAGAGTGTGATACAATTCATGGAGAAGCTTATCTGATGGGCATACAAGCGGTCGTGATCATACCGACGTACAACGAGGCCGACAATATCGTGAAAATGATACCGGCGGTCCTCGCTCAGGGAAGCGGCATTCATGTCCTCGTCGTTGATGACAATTCGCCGGACGGTACCGGGCGCATCGTAGCGCGCATCATGCGTACGAACAAGCGCGTGCATCTGGTGACCAATCCGAAAAAAGCGGGCATCGGACCCGCGTACATACGCGGGTTCCGCGAGGCGTTCGCGTTGAAGCCGGAATTCATCGTGCAGATCGATGCCGATTTTTCCCACGATCCGGCGATGATACCCGAACTTATCAAAGCGGCGAAGGGATGCGATCTTGTCATCGGTTCTCGCTATTGCGACGGCATCAGCGTCATACGCTGGCCGCTCATGCGCCTTGTCATGTCCTACGGCGCAGGGTATTACATCCGATTCGTGCTCGGTATTCACGTCGAGGACCCTACCGGCGGCTTCAAATGTTTCCGCCGTGAAACGCTTGAACGGATGGACCTCGATGCGGTCATGTCCGCCGGCTATTCATTCCAGATAGAGATGAATTATGCGTTCGAGAAGAATGGATTCCGCGTACGCGAAGTGCCGATAGTTTTCACCGAGCGAACCGTCGGCAAGTCGAAGATGTCGCGCAATATCTTCGTCGAAGCCGTCGTGCGCGTGCTGAGGCTCAGGCTTTTCGATCATCGTCGGTATTTCCCCCGCACGAAACGATGAAAACGCGCGTTTCGGTCACTATCACAACGAAGAACGAATCGGCGAACATTGAGCGTTGCATACGAAGCATTGCACTGCAGGATGTTCCGGTGCGTATCGTCGTTGTCGATAATGGTTCGACGGATGATACGAAAAAGATCGCCCGGAAATATACGCGCTTCGTGTACGACAAGGGGCCGGAGCGTTCCGCACAGCGCAATTACGGGATGATAAAGCGGTCGGCGACCGAATTCGTCATGTTCATCGATGCCGATATGATACTGTCATCCGGCGTGATACGCGCGTGCCTTACCGCGATGGCAGGAACAAAGGCGGATGCGCTCCATATCCCGGAGATCGTGCTTGGGAGGAATTTCTTCAGCAGGGTGCGGCGTTTCGAGCGTTCGTTCTATGACGGCACGGTCATCGACGGTGCACGCTTTTTCCGGAGAAGCGCCTTCATACGCGCCGGCGGATTCGACGAGACGATGAGCGGCCCTGAGGACTGGGATATTGATAAGAAAATAAAAGCGCGCGGCGCTATCGCACTGCTTGATGACCGCACGCGGACGGAGAACGTGAGATGGAATGCTTTGTTCGGCGCATTCCTCCATGACCGCGGCGTCGACCACCAAAAGCAGAAAACGTGTATTTTCCATAATGAGGCGGAATTCGAGCTTAGCAAATATCTCAAAAAGAAATCATACTACATAGGGAGCTTTGATACCTATACGGCAAAATGGGGCGCAGAGGATGCGGACGTGAAAAAGCAGCTCGGTATGTACTACCGCATGTTCGGCGTGTTCACTGAGTCGTGGAAATGGACTCGACTTATCGCACATCCCCTTCTTTCCTGCGGGATGTATTTCCTTCGCGCCCTCGTCGGGGTGCGTTTTGTATTCCGTCCGAAGAAATGATCCCAGGCTGTAGCAGCGGAACGGCGTCCGGGGGCGTGAGGAAAATGGCGTGCACACGGAGAACAGCGGGTGCAAAGTGCTGTTCTGATCGACCCAAGGTCTATTGCTGTTTATGAAAATCTCGTTGCAGGCAACGGTGTTTTCCCGCAGCAGGACGCGATGGCACTTGACAATATATAAAAATATGTATTATAATATGTATTATGCAGCGTTATGGAGAGAACAATGCTGAGATCCATTCTTTTCCTTGTTTTTACCGCCGGTGCTTTCGGAGCGGCTCTGTCGATAGGTCCGCGGGACCGGGGCTCGCTGCAATGCGATAATAAAGACGATGGCTCAGTCGCCGCTGTCGATGACGGCATCATCATAAAACGAGGCGAAAAAGGCTTTGACCGCTACATGACGCGGGCGTATAAGGACATCGATATCAAAAGCGGTTCGCGGTATCTGTTCAGCATGTCGGTGAATGTCGAAGGATCGGGGAGCGCCCGGGCATTCTTTTATCTCGCCGGGGCTGACGGGAAATGGGATGAGAAGGGGATGATATACGGAACGCCGGTGCGTAAGACAGCCGGCTATGCGTCATCGAAAGTCGTCATTCCGGTACCGGCGGGAAGGACACGGATGCGTATCTGCATATCGGCAACCGAAGCGCATGTTACGGCGACGTTCAAGGATGTCCGTCTTGATGAGCTCGGATCGAACGACGACATCATTCTTACGCCGCGCATTGACAGCGTAACGCTTGACGGGAAACTGGACGATGCGCTGTGGAAAGGCGCTGTGCGGTTCGGGCCGTTCCGCGTGCTCGGCGATGTCGGGAAAGAAAGCGCGCTGAAAAGCGAAGCGTATGCTGCGCTTAAGGACGGCTATCTCTATATCGCATACCGTATTGAAGAGCCGGATACCGCCGGGATAAAGGCGACTAAGACCGATGCGATCGGCATCTATGCCGATGACTGCACTGAAACGTTCATCTCCGTCGATCAGGTCTCCTATGCGCATATCCTTGTCAATGCATACGGCGCAAAGCATTGGGACCAGAGGAATATCGGGAAACCGAGCATAACGTGGTATCCCTCGGCTGCCGCGAATTTCAGCGGCGACTGGGATGCGAAGGCCGCTATCGGGGCAAAGGAATGGACATGTGAGATACGTGTGCGTGTGAAGGACATTTTTGAACGTATCGTCGGCGGGGAGCAGAAGATATTCATCAACACCACACGGCATAACCCGCGCGGGAAAGAGGAGCATACCACCTGGGCACCGCTCGCCGGGGCGACGTATCATGTTCCGAAGGAATTTTTGCCGCTGACACTGTCATTGCCGGCAGCGGATGCGACGACCGCGCCTGCCGGAGTTGCCGGTGTGTTCACGAAACGGCTCACCGTACCAGAGCTCCTCCTCGCCGGCGTTCCGGTAAAAATGATACGCATCGCGGGCGTATTCGCGCTCCCCGGCGGCGGATCGATCAGCGAGAACGGCATCTCGGTCGACGGAGGCATAAAGAAGATGCTGAAGGAGGCCATGACCGTTGACGGCGGACCGAAGGCCGTATTCATGTTCAGCGTCGGCGATATTGCGGATGCATCTCTGTCTGCCGGTGAACGTGCGAAACTGGCCGTGCCGGAAGCGTTCAAACTGGAACTTGCTCCGGCGAAGGTCACCATCAACGGACGGACACCGGAGGGCGTGCTCCGGGGCATTGCAACGCTTATACTTATGGCGAACCGTGCACGATGTACCGCGGAGCGCTCGCTTCCGGCGATGACGCTCTATGACGCACCGCGCATGGGCTTCCGCGGCTGGCTCATCCATGATTCAAAACCGGTAGATGTTATCAAGCGTACTATCGATACGATGTTCCTGCTGCGGCTGAACAAGGCGTTCATATCCCTCGACAGTTTTGGATCGCCGACGACATTCCCATTCGATTCATACCCTATCGGCGATAAAGGCCGCACGAAAGAGGAGTGGGTAGAAGTGTTCAACTACGCGCGCGTGCGCGGCATTGAGCCGATACCGTACTTCGCGTCGTGGGGGCGCGTACAGTACCTCAGGCATGCGCCGGACATGGTGAAATACTTCGTTGATGATATCGATGTTCGACAGAAGGGGTATCGCAATCTCGATATCGCGAACCCGGATACCCATAAGATCATGTTCGATCTGCAGGATGAGATCATTGAAACGCTTAAACCGGACGGTTTCAATATTGCCATGGATGAAACGCATTACGGCAACAAGGTGACATCGGCTGCGGCCCGCGCGAAGGGATGGAAGCCGTCGGATTGGTTCGTTGAAGCGCTCACGCTCAATGATACCTATCTGAAAAAGAAGAACGTGAAGATGTATATCTGGGGCGACATGATCGATACTGATTACAATGGAAAGCATATGGATATGTCGGGCCCCGAACTTATCAAGCGTCTGCCGAAGGACATGGTCATCCTTGACTGGAAATATGAAGGCGCATTCGACTTTGCCGCCGATTTCCCCTCGTTCAAAATGTTCAAAGATGCGGGGTTTACGACGATCGGCTGTCCCTGGTTCCGTCCGATGAACATTGCGCGCATCGCGAATTCAATTGCCAAGTACAAAGCCGACGGTATGTGTCTCACCTCATGGAACACGACACGCATCGATGCCATGCGCCCGGAGCTTATCCGTGCGGCGGCGCTCACCGCGTTTCTTTCCTGGTCGCCGGAGAACTGCGACCTCGGCGCGCTTCCGTTCGTTCCCGACGCCGTCATGCAGGGAGCGTCGTATTGGGAGAATAGGAACGCAGCGGGTAAGACCCGATCGCTCTCAGCAAGCGACGGACTGATCGACGGTGAAGGACTCATGACGCTCATGGGACTTCCGTCAACCACCGGGAGCGGCTTTCTTGAGACAGCGTTCACCAATTACCGCGGTGTCTCCGTGAAACCCTTCTCGAAGAACGGCGAACCGGCGGCGGTCGCTGTCACCGGCGGCGGTGCTGCTGTTTCGTTCAGGAACGGGGATTTTGCACAGGGTACTGCCGAATGGGGACGCGATATCCGCAATCCTTCTGACGCTATCGTCGCGGAGAGCGGGGCGATGAAGATCAGCCGCGCATCGGCGAATGCCTTTCTCCGTTCATCTCAGGATGTGCGGCTGGATGAGAAGAAAGTATATATCATACGCTATTCGGCGAGGACCGAGGGGAGCGGGAACGCGAAGGTGTGGACGTATTCGGGCGATAAGAACATGAAATGGGATGAGACCAAGATCATATACTCTTCCGCAAAGGGAACAGCTTCTGTCAAGGAGATCGCCCTGCCGGCGGGTTTTGCCGCAGTGCGCATATGCCTCTCAGTGGACGGGACCGGCACAACGGCGTGGTTCGATGATATTACCCTTGTCGAAAAAGGCGCGAAAGCATCCTCCGCTTCGCAGAAGATCACCATACCGGTGAACGCGGGTGCGCGCGTGATAACATTCCTGCATGCAGCAAGCCGCCAGATCATCGCCGAGGATATGGCGGGCATGGCGACGAAATTCGGCGGTATCGTTCCCGGCGAGTACCGAATCGTATACGATGACAGATCGAGCGAGAAGATCACGCTTGCATACCGCGTGAACGTTGTAGCGGCCAATGATACGGCGCTTGGACGCGAGTGCGATGTGGGTCTTTTCGGCACGCTCGGCGGCAGAGCGTTCGTGAACATACCGACGTATACCTGGGTGAACCCCGCCCCGGAGAAAAAAATAGCAGCCATCGAGGTCATGCCGGGGACGTCAAGTGATATGGCGCTGCTCGTGTTCGGCATTGCGGTTGAATGAGTACGAGGACAACATCACTTTTTCAGGAACTGCGCGATACGCTTAAGGGACGTATACGCGGCGGTGCGTATCATGCCGGTGATATTCTGCCGCGTGAGAAGGACCTCTGCCGCGAATTCTCGGTGAGCCGGGTCACCGTGCGCAAAGCCCTCGATGCGCTCAAGAAAGAAGGGCTTATCGCAAGTAAAAAGCGTCACGGGACGACGGTCATATACCGCGGAAAAAAAAGGACGAATATGATCGGCATCGTCGTGCCGAATTCGTGGCAGTCGCTCTATGCGGGCATCATCCATACAATGGAGAAAATGCTCGCTGCGCAGAACATCGATCTCATGCTTCGTAACGGTGATAATGACCCCGTGCGTGAACGCGCCGGAATCGAATCGATACTGCGGCGCAATGCGGACGCGTTCATTTTCGTATGGGATAAGCGATCGGGGAAGAACCTTGCCGTCATACGGGAAGCGGTGCAGCGGATACCGTCCATCGTCATCGATGCGCATATTCCCGGCATGACGGCCGACTTCATTGCGAGCGATCACCGCACCGGGGCGAGGCTTGCTGCCGAGCATCTTATCGCAGAGGGAGCGAAGCGGCTCATGCATGTGCGCGGGACGAACGGTGTTTGGTCGGCGGATGAGCGATACAACGGGTTCATCGACGCATGCCGTGCGCACCATATCGATGATAAGGATATCGCCGTCATCACGGGGCACTTCGATGAGGAGAGCGCGACAAAGGCGCTGAAACGATACCTTACCGGCGGCGGCTTCATCCCCGACGGCGTGTTCGCATCATCGGACATGACGGCGTACGCGGCAGAATCGGTCCTGGCCGCCCGCGGAATACGATGCCCGGCGGATGTGCGCATTATCGGATTCGGCAATGATCTTGCGGTACAGCGCAATGCCTACGGCTTATCGACGGTCGATCAGCACCCCGAGCATATCGGGAAGATGATAGCGAAACGCATCATCGACCGTATGCATGCAGCGGACACACCGGCTCACGGCATGACGCTCGTACCGACATCGCTTATCGTGAGGCGATCTTCGCACATACCGGGGAAATCCTGAACGACGCCTCTGTTGCGCTCACTGGTTGACATCGGCAGTATGCCGCATTACAATGCATCCCCACTACCTGTAACGGAGGAGTTATGAGCACGGTATTTTCGATCAATGATATCCTGAATTTTCTTCCGCATCGCTATCCGTTCCTGCTCGTCGATAAGGTCGTCGAACTTTCCGAGAACTGGATAGTCGGTATCAAGAACGTGACGATGAACGAACCGCAGTTCACGGGCCATTTCCCCGAGAACCCCATCATGCCGGGCGTGCTCCAGCTTGAGGCGATGGCGCAGGTGGGCGGCATCTACTGCGGCGACAGCGTGATAAAGAAGGGCGGCAATGTGAAGGACAAGGTCGTGTTCTTCACAACGATAAACAATGTGAAGTTCAAGAAACCCGTGATACCGGGAGATACGATGCGCATGGAGATCAAGATCGAGCGCTATGTCGAGCGGGCTTCCGCCATCATCGTACAGATGCACGGCGAGACCAAGGTGGACAACGAGCTTACCTGCGAAGCCGACCTCGGTGCCTGGCTTGTCCCGCGCGACAAGGCGAAGCAGTAAGCGTCCGCGCACGTTCACCTTTTTTTTTACCGGCAGTTAGAGTGACGGCATCACTGAACGAATGCCGGAGGAATCATGGCAACGATACACCCCACAGCGATAATTGCAAAGACGGCGAACATAGGAGCCGGTACCGAGATAGGTCCGTACGTCATCATCGAGGATGATGTCGTCATCGGTGAAAATAACATTATCGAGGCGCATACGGTCATCAAACGCTATGTCACCATGGGAACGGGGAATCATATCCATTCGCATGCGGTCATCGGCGATCTCCCGCAGGACACAGGATTTGACAAGAAAAAGGTGAGCTTTACTGTCATCGGCGACGGGAATGAGTTCCGCGAATTCGTGAACATTCACCGCTCGAAGAACGAGAACGGTAAGACCGTCGTTGGGAATAATAATTATTTCATGGAGAACAGCCATGTGGGGCATGACTGCATCATACACGACCGTATCATAACCGTGAACAATTTTGCAGCCGGCGGACACGTTGAAGTATTCAGCGACGTCTTTATTTCTGCCTGCGCAGCCATACATCAATTCTGCCGTGTCGGCGCGTTCGCCATGGTCGGCCCGTGCTCGGTGGTAAAACTCGATATACCGCCCTTCGCGCTGGCAGATGATATCCCTGCACGTGTGTATAAGCTTAATCTGGTCGGTCTGCGGCGCAAGGGTTTCACTTCGACGGATTTTAAGGCCATAGAAGAGATCTATCATGAATGGTACCACGGCGGAATGCTCAAAGCGCAATTCCTTGAGAAGTATGCCGATGGTACAGTGCTGGATAAGAACAAAAGAATGTTCGTCGATTTTTTGAAAGGCTCACAACGGGGCCTGTGTGCACATCTATGAAGATATTCCTTTCTGCGGGTGAAGTCTCCGGCGATATGCAGGGGGCCGCACTTGCGCGTGAACTCAAAAGGCTTTCCCCGAAGGCGGAGATCTACGGTATCGGCGGGCGCGCGATGGCGTCCGCGGGTGTGCGGATCCTCGACGATATCACGTCGCTTTCGACCATCGGCCTTTGGGAAACGCTCGGCTTCATCCTTCCTATTCTCAAGGTGTATAACCGCATCAAGGCGCGTCTTATCAGTGAACCGCCCGATGCCGTCGTGATGATAGACAATCAGGGATTCAATCTCATTCTCTCGAAAATGTGCCGCGATGAAGGCATAACGAACATCTACTATTTCCCGCCGCATGTGAGCGTCTGGGGTGCATGGAATGCGGAGAAACTGAAAGAGACATGCGACCTTGTCGTGACGCCGTTCCCCATGGATGAGAAAGTGTACAGGAAGGCGGATTGTCCGGTCGTCTATCCCGGCCATCCCTTCGCGGACATGGACCTCAAAGCACCGGTACGAACGAAATTGAACGCGTTCCCCAAAAAGCGTTTCACCGTGGGGCTCATGCCCGGCAGCCGCCGTCAGGAAGTGGCGGCGCTTACCGGGATATTCCTCGATGCGGCGATACGATTAAGCGGCATGCTTCACGGCGATGTTCGGTTCATCCTGCCCGTTGCTCATGCCATGTATAAGGAGCGTATCGAGCGCGAACTGAGAAAACGCGCGCGCGCGTTCGCCGATATACCGATCATGCTTCTCGAAGGGGATGCCACCGACGACATCTATCCCCTTTCGGATGCCGTCATCCTCTCAAGCGGCACCTCATCGCTCCTTGCATCGCTCTACGGGAAGCCCATGGTCATATGCTATCGCATCTCGCCGATAACCTTCGCCGTGGCGAAGAGCGTCGTCACGGGAGGCATCATCGGCATGCCCAATCTCATGCTCGGGAAAAAAGTGATACCCGAGCTTCTGCAGGGCGAGTGCAATCCGCAGGCGATAGCACGGTACACGGCATCCTATCTTACCGATGCGAAGGCGTACCGTTCGATGGCGCGTATGCTTTTATCCGTGAGGAAGATAATCGGGAAGAAGGGCGTTGTCAGGCGCGTGGCAAAGCTTGTTCTTGATGCAGCGAAGGAACACTCACCCATCCCCCGCCGCGAAATACGCGGCACCCCCTTCCCTCTCTCACAGAGAAGTGAGAGAGGGAAGGGGGAAGAACGAACACAAAATGGAAATAATGAAACTCACGCCCGTTCTCTTTGAACAAATGAAGCAGCAGATGCGCAAACGAGTAGTGCAACAGATAAATGAAAGTAAAATCTCCTCTCCCCTTCCCCTCTCTCACATTCCCGTGAGAGAGGGGAAGGGGCCGGGGGATGGGGTGAGTGTATTATCATGAATAGAGACCTTCTCAAAAATATCCGTTGCTTCATTCTCGATATGGACGGGACCATCTATCTCGGTTCACGCGTGTTCGATTTCACCATACCGTTCCTCTCCGCGCTTACCGCGAGCGGACGGGAATATCTCTTTCTGACCAACAATTCATCACTTTCCGCCGCCGATTATGTGAAGAAACTTGAACGTCTGGGAATACCGGCGGGGAAGAACGGCGTGATAACATCGGGCGATGCGACGATAGAGCATCTTAAGAACGCCGGTCTTACACGAGTATTCCTCATGGGGACGGAAAGCCTCATGAACGATTTCAAGCACAACGGGTTCACGCTCACCGATGACAAACCGGCAGCCGTCGTGCTCGGTTTCGACACGACGATAACGTACGAGAAGATACGTACTGCGAACGATCTCCTTCTCTCCGGCACGCCCTTCTACGCGACGCATCCCGATCTCGTCTGTCCGTACTTGCCGCATCCCATACCGGACACCGGAGCGATGATAAAGATGTTCGAGGCGTCGTCAGGTGTATCGCCCATCGTCATCGGTAAGCCCAATGCACCGATGGCATCGGCGATAATGAGACGCTACGGATATTCGCTTGATGAGATAGCCATGGTCGGCGATAGATTGTATACCGATGTGAAATTCGGCTTGAACAACGGTTTTGCCTCGATACTTGTGTTGAGCGGCGAGACCGATAGTGCCATGCTTGGTGAGAGCGGTATCGCGCCCGACCATGTGTTCTCCGATATCGGCGAAATGGGCCGAATTCTCGGCATAGGGCCTTAAAACAGCGTTCCCCTCGCTTCGGAAAAAACAAGTGCAACTGGTTTGACAAAGGCATCCGCTGTGATATAATGCCACCTCATTTCGGAGTGGTAGTTCAGCTGGTTAGAACGCCTGCCTGTCACGCAGGAGGTCGCGGGTTCGAATCCCGTCCACTCCGCATGGCCCGCATACCCCGACAACGGGGTGTACGAATGAGTCGTAAATCGTATCGAGGAGATAAACCATGCCGAATATAGCATCGGCCATCAAACGCGTACGCAAATCGGCGGTACGCCGTGAGCATAACCGTTCCATCAAGAGTGAACTGCACACGCTCGATGTGACCGTGCAGAAGCTCATTACCGAGAAGAAAGGCGATGATGCCAGGAAGGCGTTCGTCATGTTCGCCAAGGCGCTCGACAAGGCGGCCTGCAAGAAGGTCATTCATAAGAATGCCGCCGCCCGCAAGAAATCGCGCATTGCGCAGAAGATCAATACGCTCGTTGCAGCGAAATAAACGGTACGGTGACGCGCAGCACGCTTGTAAAGGCCGTTGCTGAAAGGACCGGCGCTAATGTTCGCGATATCGACCGCATCATAACGGCTGTCTATGAGGCGATACGCGGGGCGTTGGAACGCGGGGAGAGCGTTGAGTTGCGCGGGCTCGGTACGTTCCGTATGCGGCTCATACGCGGGCGTGAAGGGCACGATTTCTCGACCGGCGCGCGGCGCCGTATCCCCGACCGGCAGAGAGTACAATTCATTCCGGGACGGCGTCTCAAGGCACTGACAAGAACGGCGGAAGGGAACGTCAGATAATGGGGGACATCATGGACATGGCCATCTATCCCGGCAGTTTCGATCCGTTCACCATCGGACATTATGATGTGCTTCTCCGCGCGCAGAAGCTGTTCGGGAAGATACTTGTCGCTGTCGCCGCCGATGCGGCGAAGCGGACCGTGTTCGCGGCACCTGAGCGGGTAACGATGATACGCGAAGCTCTCCGCACGGTGAGCGGTATAGAGGTCGTGTCGTTCGAAGGGCTGCTTGCTGCGTTCATGAGGACACGCGGCATTCGCATCGCGATACGCGGCATTCGTACCGCTGCCGATCTTGCCTATGAAATGGAGATGGCGAGCGCCAATCGCATGCTCAATACGGATATGGACACGGTGTTCATCGGGAGCGAGGGGCGTTTTGCGCAGATAAGCTCCACACTGGTACGCGAGATAGCATCGCACGGCGGCGATATAAGTCCGTTCGTACCGCCGGCGGTAGTCCCCTTCATCGCTGCGAAATTCCCGCGGTCCCGCTGAGACATCGGCGGAACACGAAAGCGGCATCAGTCAAAAAGATCAAGACCATGCAGGGATAGTCCCTCGCGCAGGAGCCGCATGAACCGCTCGCCGGGGTCGCCCCGGTAGTGCGGGCGGTACTGTTCATCCAGCATACGCATCAGCCGGTAATGGGTGCGGAAGGTGTCCGTATATTCATGATGACCGATGACATGCGTGATGCTCGGACGTACCGATTTCAGGTACAGCACGAGCTGCACGTTCGCAAAAAGCTGCGCCTCGGTCAACGCCTCATTGTTCGCCGCGATGTTCTCAATGCCGACGGCGGTGTGATTAAGGCCGATGATATGCCTTGCCATGTACTCGAGCGGAATGAAGCTGAATATCGTTCCGTTCGCATCGACGATGAAATGGGATCCGACGTTCCACTGCCCCCCGTGCTCTATCTCACGGCGCCCGGTCAGGCGCGGGTGATTGAACTGTGCGAGTGTCTGGTCCATGGTGCCGCATTCGGTCATGTGTATGGCGATGATGCGCGGAACGGTAAGCGCTGCGCTGTCGATGCCGTAATGCACGCGCGAATACTGTTTTGCAAGTTCGCAGTATTCCCGCGACGGCTGAAGCTCATAGGAACGGTCGATGAAGAACGGTGCTGCCGGAAGGAATGCCGTGACGGCGAGTGCGGCGATGACGGTACAGCGGGAGAACATCATATCGTTTTTTTACGCGCGGGGCGCTGATAGTGATTGCGGTAGGCGAGCGGCGTCATCTTGTATTTCGCCTTGAACTGCTTGATGAAATAGCTTTGATCGCTGTAGCCGAGGTCATACGCTATCTCGACGACGGAATTCGCTGTCGAGGTGAGCATGCCTGCCGCCCGTGTGAGCTTGACATTGTTGACATAGGTAATGAACGATACGCCGACCTCTTTCTTGAATTCATGCGCGAAGTGCGACGGCGAGAGCCCCACGGCGGATGACACCTCGTCGAGCGTGATACGGCTCGTATGGTGTTCCTCAACGTATCGCAGCGCCCGCGCGATGCGGCCGTCGCGCGTCGTTTCGCCGTGCGCGCCGACCTCGCTGATATAGTTCTCAAGCACGCGTACGATCCAGTGCGTAAGGCCCACGGCGTCATCGAGCTTCGCAATATCGCGGAAATAGGAATAGTTGAGCCCGAGGAGCGTTTCGCTCTTCACACCCGCTTCCACCGCAGCACGGGAAATAATGACGATGAGCTCCATAAGCCGCACCTTGATGACATCGATGGGGGTATTGCTCACGCCGAATATGCCGACGAGAATATCGTTGAGGATGCGCACCGCGCCGTGGCGGTCGTTCGCCTTGATGCGCTCGATGAGGTCCTTTTCCTTGTACAGGTACAGGAGATGATAGTTCTCCGAATGCACCTTGGTGGTGGCGATGGCCTCAGCGATGTTCGCTTCCTGTTCGTTCGACGCACGCCGCGCGGCAAGGAACGTTTCGTTGACAAGATTATGCGCGACCGAGAGAGAGAAGAGGTTTTCGGACGCGATACGCACCGTCCCCGCCTCGATGACCGGAATGCTCTTCACGTTGCGGATGATATGTTCGTCGCTGATATAATCATTCGTGTTCTTCTCATCGGTGATGATGGTATAGAGCTCCATCGGCAGTATGCGCGATGATACGATGCCGCCGATGACCGATTGATTGACCATGACCGGCACAGCGAAAAAGAGGAGACCGGTATGAGAATTCATTATGTACGTATTGCCGAAGCGGAGCGATTCATTGATGGCGAAGATGTTCTCTTCGATGCATACAGGGCAAAGCCCGGTGCTGTCCTCGTTCGAACAGAATGAGACCTTCGTGCCTTCGCGTGTATGGACGAAGCGGCCAGCCGCGTCGGTCACGGCAAGGCCGATGAGAAAATTGCGGTAGAACGCGTCGTAGAGGGAAGAGAAGGTCCCGGCAGGTATTATCGTTCGTATGTCCATCGTTATAACAACAAAAAAGGCGAACGCCGCATCGGCGTCCGCCTTTTTTTCATTGCTGTTTTCTTATTTGTTCGTCGAAGCCGTTGAAGTCGAGCCCTTTGCGGACCCGGCGATGCGGCGCTCTTCGAGATCGCGAAGTTCGCGTATCTCCTTGAGGCGCCTGTTCTCAAGGGCTTTTTTGCGATCACTTTCCGCCTTCAAAATGCCCCACACGCCTTCATCATCGATGTCGGCATCCTTGTCGATGACCGCTTCTTCGAATTCCATAGCAACGTCCTTTACGTATGCCACGAAATTGCCGCCGAGATTGTCCGCAGTGCGATAGAACTGCAGTGAGTCCAGTTTGACGGACGGCGTGCTTCTCGGATAGAGCGGCACGCGGCGCAGTACACGGTCACGTGCATTGGCAAGGTAATTCGGGTTATCCCATTTCACCTGGCTCCAGCCGACGAAATTGAGATAGCCGAGAGAGTGGGCGCTGACCGCTTCCTGGTCGTTCTTTATATTGACGATGTAATTTACCACATAGTTCCGGCCGCATACCCATGAACTGATGGACCGTATGGTCCCGACATTCTTCAGAACACCCTTGCCGTCCATGAAACGGGTGCCATCAGGTCCGCCGTAAATTTCGAATTCGAACGGGGGTTTTACAAGACCGTAGCTGTTCCAAGGAGCAGTGGGGAAATGTATCCGAACCCCCAGCACCTTTCCTTTGCTCTGACTCGTTACATCCGAGCAATAGGATAGTTTCCTGTTCTCTATCATCTGCGCCGAGTCGTTGAGCACGACCGCCCAGTTCGGATTGTAGATATCGGAGAGCTTCATGATCTCGTCGGAATCGCTTTTTGCCGCGTCATCCTTTGACTGCAATGCCGCCTTATCCCCGGTGATGGAGAAATCGATGAGCGTTGCATTGGTCAGGGCGTAGAGACCCGACACCATGAAGATGCCCGCGCACACGAGAAGGATCTTCTTCATAAAAGTGCACTCCTATTCTATGATTTTCAATGCGATTCGTACTGTACAACAATCTTATTCTTTTGTCAATAGGATTTTCCGCCCATGGGTGCGTTCACTATGTTAACTACCGATCCCGGGAGCGATACGAATGGGCGGTCACCGATGCATACTCGTATTCGCGCGTTGCTTTTTCACTACAGCAAAGTATAATCGCGTTCATGGCGCTGCGCGCGATCGCAAAAGACCTTATCGCAACTCCGGCACTGCGGTTCGTCGATCAGGCGGGGGGTATACTCTCGCTTTTGATATATTCGCTTGCCGAAGTATTCCAGATAAACAAGCCGGATACCGATGTCGTGTATGAAGAAACGGTAAAACAGGTTTACTTTTCAGGGGTGACATCATTCCCGCTCATCGCGTTCATGGCGCTCGCGCTCGGGGCCGGCATCAATTTCTCGGCGGCGATGGCTTCCGGACTGCTCGGTGCCGATATGGTCGCCGGACTCATCATTACGGTCATTCTCCGCGAGGGAGGGCCGCTCCTTACCGCCATTGTGCTCATCTCACGGAGCGGTACCGCAATATCCGCTGAAATAGGCGCCATTGTCATCGGACATGAGCTTGAAGCGCTTGAATCGCTCGGCGTCGATCCCATACGTCTTATCGTTCTCCCGCGCATTCTCGGCATGATGATATCCATGTTCGTGCTTACCGTGCTTTTTGCGGCAGTGGGTATTATCGGAGGTCTCGGGATCAGTTCGATACTGAACCCGAAAGTGCCGTTCCTCTCATTCCTCAATACCTTTCTTTCCGTTCTTTCATTCGGCGATATCCTTCTTCTTTTTGTCAAAGGGATAGTGCTCGGGTCATTGGTATCGGTGACTTCGGTTTATTACGGATTTAAAACGAGCGGCTCGACATCGGCGATCGCCATATCGGCGCAAAGCGGTGTCATGAGCGGTTTTCTCTGGGTTTTTCTCTTCAATATCCTTATCACGGTACTCTATTATATTGCACGGTCGATACACTGAGGACATATGCAGGATAACGTGATAGAACTCAGGGATGTTACCTTCGGATTCGGTACACATATCATTTTCAACGGGCTTTCACTTTCGTTCACGCGCGGGACATTCACCGTCATCGTCGGCGGGAGCGGCGAAGGTCTTTCTACGCTCCTTAAGCTCGCGTATGGGATATACAATCCGCGTTCGGGAAGCGTAACGATCGAAGGCATCGACACGGTGCGGTCGCCGAAAGCGGACATCATGAAGATGAAAAGCAGGAACGGGTTCGTATTCCAGGACGATGCTCTTTTTTCGTCGCGAACGGCGTATCAGAACCTGGCGATGCACCGTAAATACAACACGAATATGAGCGATGCGGAAATAGAGAAGGAGATCATTGAGCACGTTGCGCGGTTCGGGCTCACGAAAGACCGCATCATCACCGCGCGTCCCAATGTGCTTTCCGGGCGCGAGCGGCGATTCGTCAATTATCTGCGCTCGATCATACACAGCCCGGAGATACTGTTCCTCGATTCTGTATTCGACGGCATCGATCAGCAGGCGGATGCGCTCATCAGGAACGAAATATGCCGCTATGTCACCTCAGGGATACCGATCACGGTTCTTGCCGTCTGCAACAAAGTATCCGAATTTGCGTTCCTCGCTGCGCGTGTCATCGCTTTCAAGGACCATGTCCCCTGTTTTGACGGGAGTTATGAGGAGTTCAAGAAGCGGGCAGAAGCAGATGAATATTTAGCCGAGTTCAAATAAAGGTTCACGGAGGTTCGAATGGCATACACGTTCTCACGGATGGAAAAGATCGTGGCGATATTCATCGCTGCCGCGCTCATTATCGTGATGTCGCTCATCATCGTTATACCGACACAAAAGGGGCTGTGGCGGTCAAAAGCCGCATTTACAACTGAATTCAAGAGCGCGAACAAGCTTAAGGAAAACATGAACGTGACGCTCCAGGGACTTGCCGTCGGGAAACTCATAAAATACAGGATCAACGAAGAGAATAAAGTGGAAGCGAAGGTGATCATTTATGGTGAATACGCGGACCGCGTACGCGAGGACAGCGTCCTTGTGTTAAGTGCACCTCTCTTCGGGGACGGTGAGCTTATCCTGTATCCCGGCACGCCGGATGCACGAAGGCTCGGCAACAATGCCTTCCTTCCTTCGTCGGATACCGAACGCGGGCAGATGCTCAAGGAAAAACATGATCTTACCATGAAGAACCAAGGCATCGATGTGATCCTCGGCAATGTAACACAGTTGACCAAATGGATAAACGACCCGGAAGGGGAATTCAAGACATTGCTCCGAATGCTGAGCGCCCCCGACGGGAAGGTCAATCTGATACTCGGGGATGTACAGGCGCTGACCTATAAGCTCAGGCATGCATCGAACCTCGAATATTTCCTGAACGATCCGCGCGCCCGGGCGGAGATAACCGCGTCGCTTAAGAACGTGCAGAAGATAACGGAGAATTTCGTCGAGATATCCGAAAAACTGAAAGACAACCCCATCATAACCATGAAGGGCGCGGATGACAAAGCCAAGCCGACGACGGTGCTGACGACGCAGCCGACGAAAAAAAAATAATCGTGCCGCATGAGAGGATGACGTTCCGGGAGATCGCCGAACAGCCGATACAGTTCGTAAAGGGGGTGGGTCCCTATTTCCAGGAACTGCTCGCGAAAAAGAACATACGTTCGCTCCTCGATCTTATGACGTTCTTCCCCCGCGACTATGAGGACAGGACACGGGTGACCTCGATACGGGAAGCGCTCGCGGAGCCGGAAAAGAATTCGGTCGTCCGCGTGCGCATCGATTCCATCGAGTCGATGACGGTGAATTTCCGCTCGGTGCCCAAGCTCATCGTATCCGACGGCGATATGACGGCGGAACTTCCGCTTTTCGCCGGCCGCATGCCCAAGGGCGCGCGCGAGGGGGCGGAGATCCATGTCGTCGGTAAATTCCGGTTCGGGCGCAATGCGGTATGGTGTTCGGTGACCGAAGTGGAATTCGACGCTGATGCGTCACTCACGTTCGGGCGCATTGTCCCCCTCTACGAGCTGACGGCGGGGCTTTCGCAGAAAAAGATGCGTTCGCTCATACAGTCGCAGCTTCCGCTGATGCGTACCATTTCATATGACATCTCGCCTGAAGCGAAGGGACGCTATTCGCTCATGTCATTCGGCGATGCGCTTGCGGAGATACACTTCCCCCGCGACATGAAGCGTATGGAGCAGGCGAAGCGTACGCTCATCTACGAGGAATTCCTTGCGTTCCAGGTCATGTATCTTCGTGAGAACAGACCACCCGTACTCGCCAAGGAGAAACGCTACCATTCCATGAAGCTCCGCGATGACATCGCAGCATCGCTTCCCTATCGGCTTACCCGCGCGCAGGATAATACGCTCGCCGAGATATCCGACGATATGCTTTCCGACAGGCAGATGTTCCGGCTCCTTCAGGGCGATGTAGGGAGCGGGAAGACCGTGGTGGCGTTCCTTGCAGCGCTCATCGCAGCGGAAGCGGGCTATCAGACCGCGCTCCTTGCCCCGACGGAGATACTTGCCGCTCAGCATATGCGTACGATACAGGGCATGGCAGGCGATCGCATATCGGTCGGGCTTCTGACCGGATCGCTTTCCGGTGAGGAGCGTGCGCGCATGCTTTCTCGCTGTGCCGCCAACGACGTGCGGATAATTGTCGGGACGCACGCGCTCCTCAGCGACGATGTGCGATTCGCATCGCTCGGGCTTGCGGTGATCGACGAGCAGCAGCGCTTCGGCGTGGCGCAGCGCAATGCGCTCCTTGCCAAGGGAAAGAACGTCGATTATCTCCTTATGACGGCGACGCCCATACCGCGTTCGCTCGCCATGACGCTTTTCGGCGAGCTCGATCTTTCCGTCATCGATGAAATGCCGTCCGGAAGGAAAGGGATACGGACGAAGTATGTGGGGAAGGACGCTCGTGATCACTGCTACCGATTCCTGAAGAACCGCATCGAGAAAGGCGAGCAGGGATATGTCGTGTTCCCGCTCATCGAGGAAACGGCGGATAGCGATCTCCTCGATCTGACCAATGAGTATGAGCGCGTGCGGGCGACCACGCTTTCCGATGTCCCTCTTGCCGTCGTTCATGGAAGGATGACGAGCGTTGAGCGCGATGATGCCATGGGCCGCTTCTCCCGCGGCGAGGTGAAGGTGCTTTTTGCAACATCCATCATCGAGGTGGGCATCGATAATCCCAACGCGACGACGATGGTGATCGAGGGTGCCGAGCGTTTCGGGCTTTCGCAGCTCCATCAGATGCGCGGGCGCGTGGGGCGCGGCGACCGCGAAGGGTTTTGCTATCTTGTGCATCACGGCGAACTTACCGATGCAGCGTCAAAGCGGCTTGCCGTGCTCGCGGATTCGAACGACGGTTTCCGCATAGCGGAGGAAGACCTTGCGATACGGGGCCCTGGTGAATTCATCGGTATGCGTCAGGCGGGATTGCCGGAATTCCGGCTCGGCGATATCATACGCGATGTCGGCATCATGCGCGAGGCGCGTACCGATGCGCTCGCACTGTGTGCGGGAACGGACAGGCTCGCACCGGAATTCGAGGAGCGGATCGCACGTATGACAGAACGGCTGACCGTATGACGATACAGCGGCGCATCGCGGAGATCGCTCTGGCCGGTGCCGTTGCGGTCATGATCGCCGTATGCATTCGGATGTTCTTGTTCCAGCCGTTCCCCGTGGCGTCACGGTCGATGGAGAACTCGGTATGTGCCGGGGATGAGATACTGGTCTTCAAAGGGGCGTACCATCTCACGCGCTTTGGTCTGCGTCCGGTCACGCGGGGCGAGATCGTCGTGTTCGAAGGCAAGCGCGCGGAGGACGGGTATTTCGTGAAGCGTATCATCGGCATTCCCGGCGATCATATCGTCATACGCGACGGTACGGTCACGGTGAATTCGATCGTGCTTCGGGAGCCGTACGCATCGGCGACAACGGGGACATTGACGCTCGATATACCCGCCGATCATGTCTTCGTGCTCGGTGATAATCGAGCGGTGAGCGAGGACAGCAGGAGCTACGGTCCGGTGAACATAACGCGTATCGTGGGGACGGCAGTGCTCATTTACAAGCCGCTTTCCCGTTTCGGTACCGTGCAGTGATGTTCAGTTGAACGTGCTGCGTATTTCGGCGAACTTGGGGCTTATCGAAAGGAATACCGAGACGATGGACGGATCGAAATGCGTTTCGGACGAACGGATTATCTCCGCGACCGCATCGGCATGCGGCCACGCTTTCTTGTACGGGCGTTCGGAGGTAAGCGCATCGTATACGTCGGCGATGGCGACGATGCGCGCCGAAAGCGGGATGTCGGTCCTGGCGAGGCCCGCGGCATACCCGCTGCCGTCCCAGCGCTCATGATGGAATTTCGCTATCTGCGAACCGAGATTGAAATAGCATTTCATGTCGGGGTATTTGTTCTTCCATTCGGTAAGGCAGGTCTCAAGAAAACTCCCGCCCACGGTCACATGCGACTTGATGATGACGAATTCCTCCGCTGTGAGCTTTCCCGGTTTCATCAGTATCGTATCGGGCACCGACGATTTGCCGATGTCGTGGAGAATGCTCCCGAGCTTCAGGTCCTGAATGTATTCGTGTGAAAGATATCCTGAGAACGCCGTTGTTGCTGACAGCTCATTGGCGAGGAGCTCCGTATAACGGGCGATCCGCATGAGGTGATTGCCGGTCTCTTCATCCTTGTGTTCGATGAGCTTCGCCCAGCCCTTGATGGTGAATTCCTGCAGGTCGTAGAACACATCGGCTGGCTGTATGCTTTCACCGGGTCGCACCAGGGCGCGATACAGGTCGTGCACGGTCTCAAGCGCCTTGCGCTCCTCGCGCTTGCGTATGGCGGTACGTACTACCTCGATGAGCGCATGTATGTTCTTGACCGGTTTCTCTATGAACTCCGATGCGCCGATGCGTATCGCTTCCTTTGCGTACTCAAGCGTGGAAAAACCCGTGAGGAAGACGATAGGGATGTGCTCATCAATCGCGCGCACCTTCTGTCCGAATTCGATGCCGGACATGCCGGGCATATCGATGTCGGAAATTATCGCTGCGGCACCATCGACGGTGAGCGATGTAAGCGCTTTCACCGGATCGGTGAATCCACGGACGGTGAATCCGCTCGCGGTAAGTATCTCTTGGGTGAGGGTCAATATCTGTTCGTCGTCATCGACGATAAGGACCGGTCCGTTCATGCCCATGCGTCGCATCTCCCATTCATTCCGCTATGCTACTATGTTTTTTGGAAATGTAAACAGTCTCAGGCACTGTTGTTCCGTGACCCATTCGGCATGCATGGAACGGGTTGCAAGCAGCTCTCCCCTGAGTGCATGGAACGAATTGCGTTTTCCGATATTTCTGTATATCATTTCTATCCAGTAAGGAGTACACGGTCATGAGCACAACGGCAGCGGAAGCACTGAGATCGTATCATGAAAGGAACGCGGAACGCATCCGTGAGGGGCTTCCGCCGCGGCCGCTTACCGAGAGCGAAGTGGATGTCGTTCTCGGTGTGATCATGTCGTCCGTCCCTGCGGCCGAAAAAAGATCCGCAGATGACCTGATACACCTCCTCGATGATGAAGTGCGCGGGGGGAGCTTTCCCGAAGCGAAGAAGAAAGCCGAAGCGCTCTACTCATCCGTTGAAGGAAAACCGTGCTATCTCACCGAGAGCAGGCGTGCGCTCGCTATGCTCATCAATATGAACGGCGGAACGGCGGATATCTATCTCGTCAAATGCCTTGCGGTGAGCGACGCTCAAGAGCGTGTCAAAGACGCGCTTGAAAAGATATTCTATATTTCCAAGGAAGCGGTCGATCACTGCTTCTCGCTCGCGAAGGAGGGGAATGCGGCAGCGAAAGCGGTGCTCCTCGGCTGGGCGGAGCGTTCGTGGGAGAAGCATCTTCCCTTTCCGGAGACGATACGCGTTACCGCGATACAAGCGGGCGATTTCATATCGACCGATCACCTTTCGCCGTCAAAGCGCGCGTCGTCGCGTACGGACAGGCCGCTCCATGCCGCGTTCATCATGGAAGGACGCGATGATCAGAAGGATTTCATCGCACGCTGGAAAACTCTTTCTGCGAAAGGTCCGCTCGCCATGGTCGGCGGGAAACAGTTCGGCGAAGGCTCATCGCGCAAAAGCGCGACGTATAATCTTCTTGAAGTGATAGGGTCGCCCGTGCCGCATGCCCCCGAGTCGAAAAAGGGCGGCGTGCTCATCGCAAAGTCGATAGCGCCCATCTATGAGATGAGCGTCATCTCTTCGGGCGTCATTCCGCTGAAAGCGGATACGGACGGCATGACGGAAGGCGACGTGCTCCGCATCGAACTTTCGAGGAACATCATCGTCAATGAAACGAAGAGCACCGAGATACCGTTCGCGCCGCTTCTGCCGTTCACGCTCATGAAGCTCAAGGCGGGCGGACTGAATGCATACATGTCGCAGAAAAAACTATTCATCATGGCATCCGCATGCGCGAAGGAGCTCGGCGCTCCGGTGCGTGTTGTAAAGCAGACAGAAGGCGCTGCATCGCCGCAGACGACGACGCAGAAACTGTTCACGTACAACCGGCTTGACGGCAAGAAATTCTCGACGACGGGCGAGAACGTGGAAGTGAAGATACGCGGCGTCTATTCGCAGGACACCACGGGGCCGATGACCTATGATGAGTATCAGTCCATCGGGGGCGGTGAAAGCTTCCAGAGCGAATTCGTGATACAGTCCGTGTGCCATACGAGCGAATGTCCGACGACGGAAGAGCGTAACACGCAGCTCTATCTCCAGAAATTCGCGCGCGATCACGGGGGCATCGGGCTTATGGCAGGCGAAGGCATCATACACACCATCGCCAACCGCTTTGTGCTCCCGAGCGACATCATTGTCGGCGGCGATTCGCATACGCGCAGCGAACGCGGCATATCCTTCCCCGCAGGGAGCGACATAGTCGCTATCGCAATGAAGTACGGTTTCCTCGAACTGGCCGTCGATGAGGAAGTGCTCGTCACGTTCACGGGGAAATTGAATGACGGGATCACCGCACGCGATGCAGTGAGCATGCTCGTTACCGAAGCGGGATCATCCGGTCAGGGGAAAGGCGTATACAACGGACGCATCATCGAATTCGCAGGCGTGAAGGATTTCAACCGCGATGAGCGCTACATTCTTACGAATGCGGTCGCTGAGCGCAGCGCCTCCGCCGGCATCATCCCCACCGACGACGCGGCGGTAGAAAGCGTCAACAACGACCTGAAATATCTCAAGAAACGTTACGACCGTGGCGACCGTTCGCATTCGCTTACCGCGACGATAGCATCGTTCGAAAAATATCTCGCTGACAAGAAATATTTCACGCCGGACAAGGACGCAACATACGCGGCGAAGGTGACCATCGATCTTTCCAAATACCGCGAGCCCCTCGTGGCCAAGCCGCATCACCCGGATAATGTCGCACCGCTTTCGGAAGTGGCCGGCACGAAGGTCGATGAAGTGTTCATCGGGAGCTGTGTGGGCGGCGACCTTGCGAGCATACGCGCGGCTTCGCTCCTTGTCGAAGGCAAGCGCATCGCTTCGCATGTGCAGTTCGTCGTTATCCCCGCTTCCGGCGATATTTACGCAACGCTCATGAAGGAAGGGACGCTCGAGAAGCTTCACGAGGCGGGTGCGATCATCGGCATACCGAGCTGCGGCCTGTGCATGGGCAATAAACGGCGCATCGGCGATAAGGCCGTCGCTTTCACGACGACGACGCGTAATTTCCAGTCACGCATCGGACCGTCATCGGCAGAGGCGTTCCTCGGGAGCGCGCATATCGCGGCGCTCACCGCCGTTGCCGGGAAGATAGTCGATACAGCGACGTATATGGAAGAATATGCGAAGCGCGTGGCGAAGAAGAGGAAATTCATTTACGCGGATATTGAGTATTAGGGAACACTCACCATACGTCCGGAGGATCGACCGGTGATTTCGCTTGGCATCGATTTCGGCACGAGTAATTCTGCAGCGGCTGTGATACAGAACGGCACCGCGGTCGATATTACGTTCGACGGGAATTCGTTCTTTCCCACCTGTCTCTATCGTCGCAAGCGCGGCGGCTACAAGGTAGGCTTTGATGCTATCCGTTCATACATGGAAGACAATGTCGGGCAGCGGTCGAATTTTGAACGGCGTTCGCTCGGGCGTTCCATCGATATGGAGATAATACCCGGCGAAAGTGTTGCGACACAGCTCGGGATAAAAGAAGAGGCGATGACGGTATCCGTTCCGGTGCATACGGTCGTCGACACTGCAAGCAAGGGACGTTTCTTCAAGTCGCTTAAGACCGCGCTCCGCTACCCGTCGCTCACGCAGGTAACCGTGTTCGACGAGACCGTCGCGGTGTTCCGGCTCCTTGAGCAATTCTTCCGCGCAATAAAAAAAGCGGCAGAGAAGCAGATGAAAGATACTGCGGCGGATATCGTCATCGGTATGCCGGTGATCATCGAACAGACACCGAAGCTCAAACGGCATTACGAACGCGTCATCACGGTCGCGGCGCGGGAAAGCGGCTTTCGCGAAGTGAGCTTTGCGATGGAACCGGTCGCTGCGGCAAAGGAATGTTCCCGCTCGCTTTCGGACGGCACGGCGCTTGTCTTCGACTTCGGCGGCGGTACGCTCGATCTCTCCGTACTGCGGATAGTATCGCATGATGTTGAGGTGCTTGCCAACCGCGGGCTCCTCCTCGGCGGTGACGATTACGATAAAGAGATACAGAAGCTCATACATCCGCTGCTCGGGAAAGGAAGCTTTACCCGCTCAATCGGCGGAGTACACCGCGATATGCCGGCTGTCATTTTTGATAAGCTTCTCACGCTCGACGGCATCCTGGAGCTGTCGCATGCATCCTATGATACGATACTCAAGGAGATAAAGTTCTCATGCGAGAACAGCGAGGCAGGCATCGCACTATACCGCCTGGTCAAGGAGAATTACGGATATCCATTCCTCCGCGCCTGTGAATCGGCAAAGATGCATCTTTCGAAAGAACTATCCGCGCCGTTCTCCTGTTCATTCGGGGAAAGCCGCATCCATCGTATGATCGAACGACATGAATTCGAGCACGCGATAGCAGAAAGCCTCACGGATATCGCCGGTGTCATACGTGCGGTGCTCTCCGACGCTCACGTAACGGCTGATGATATCGATTCCGTCATTCCCGTCGGCGGGAGCACGCAGGTGCCGGCGGTACAGAAGATACTTGCTGATATTTTCGGAGAACAGAGGATGAAGCATGTCGACCTGTACACATCGATATCACGGGGTCTTGCGGCGATAGCACAGGAACGCTACGGCGTGATGGCGCAGGGCTTGCAGTAAAGCGGCAAAGCCTTGACGGTAAAAATATGGTGCGGTATACTTCCGGCATATCAATTTCAGCGATGGGGCCACAATGAATAAGCTGCTTCTGGTCATGGCGGTATGCATCACCGTCGGATCTACGGTCGAAAGCGCGGAAGCGCGGGTGAAAGAGAACCTGGGTGCGATCATCAATTCGAAGCATGACGACCGCCTGCCGATCATTTCACCCGACGGACGAACCCTCTATTTCATCCGCATGGGGTCCCCGGAAAATAGCGACAGGGACATCGAATCGACCGATATCTGGTACAGCGAAAAAGATGCGAAGGGCCGCTGGACGAAAGCGAAAAATATCGGTAAGCCGCTCAACAATGACGCGCCCAATGCGGTGCTTTCTGCAGGCATGGATAATAATTCATTGCTGCTCTTAAGCACCTACAACAGCGATGGCTCGACGAAAGGGAACGGGATATCCTACAGTTATCGCACGAAGGACGGATGGGCGGTGCCGGAAGAGGTGGTCATCGATTATTTCTATAATAAGCATCCGGAATACAGCGGCTACTGTCTTTCTCAGGACTGGTATTATCTCATCGCAAGCGTCGAGCGCGATGATTCCCTCGGCGATACGGACCTCTATGTTTCATTCAAGGTCAGCGATAAAAAATACAGCAGGCCGAAGAACCTCGGCAGGACGCTCAATACGAGCGGCAAGGAGCGTACGCCGTTCCTCGCCGCCGACAATAAGACGCTCTATTTCTCATCGGACAGACCGGGCGGCCGCGGCGATATGGATATCTATGTCACGCGGAGGCTCGATAATACATGGACGAATTGGTCTGCACCGGAGAACCTCGGGCCCGAATTCAATACCGACGGATGGGACGGCTATTTTTCCATCCCCGCATCCGGTTCACAGGCGTACCTCGTTTCTTCCACCGGCTCGCTCGGGATGAGGGATATTTTCCGTATCGCCATGCCCGATGTCATCAAGCCGCTTCCGGTGGTGCTGGTACAAGGGGTAGTGCAGAACAAGAAGAGCGGTGAACCCGTCGATGCGCTGATACAGTATTACGACCTTACGAACGGTGTCCTCATCGGTTCCGCGATCGCTGATCCTGCGAACGGGAGATACAGCATCATCCTGCAGTCGGGCAAACGCTATGCGTTCCGCGCTGAAAAGAAGGATTTCTATGCGGTCAATGAGAACCTCGATGTGAGCGTTCTCACCGAGTACACCGAGATCGAACAGGACCTCATGCTCGTTCCAATAGAATCCGGGCAGACAGTGAGAATGAACAATATTTTCTTCGAATACAATAAGTCCGATCTGCACCCCGAATCGAAGGAAGAACTGAACCGCGTCGTGGCATTGCTCCGGAACAACAGCACGATGAAACTTGAGATAGCGGGACATACCGACAATGTCGGCGGGGAAGCGTATAATCGATCGCTGTCACAGGCACGAGCCGCCGCCGTGGCACGATATTTCGTTTCCGCCGGCATTCAGAGCGGGCGATTGACGGCGAAGGGATATGGGCAAAGCAAACCCGTTGTTGCGAACACCTCGGATGCGGGCAGAAAGCAGAACAGGCGCGTTGAATTCGTGATACAGTAGGAACGAAGGACAATGGCCGATGCGTACGGCAGCTGCGGTCATTGCACCGATGAACGATATTTCGCCGGTGAATATCCCGTGAATTTCTTGAACTGCTTCGCGAACGTGAATTGATCAGGATACCCGAGCGATTCCGCCGCCGCTGAGATATCTTCCCCCATCGCGATGGCGTCCTCGGCCCTGCGTATCTTCTGGCGTATACGGTATTCACGCGGCGACATGCCGATATGCGCGGTGAACGCCTTGCGGAAGCGCTCGTAGCTCATGCCGACGGCGGATGCTACCGCACGCATATCATCATCGGTGCGGATGACGCGCTTTCCCATGAGCACAAGGGCGCGGCGTATCGCGTCGATGGGCGCCTTCTCCAACGAAGAACGCGTGAAGCGTCCCGCCAGATCGAACACGGCGGAAAGCGATGCACAGGCGTCCGCGCGCGACATGGCGCGGAACACGGACGATATGCCGTCGAAAATATCGGAACGGAGAACGGATACTACCGTCCGTTCATGCATGCCGCATATCGATATGAACGTTCGTGCGAAGCTGTCGGGCAGTGCGATCGAGAATTCCGCCCAGGGAAATCGCTCGTCCCGCGTAAGGGAAAACGGTTCATGCGCGGGGCGGTTAAAAAGTGCACCGGGAGCGAGCATCTGTGCGCGAGCGTTGAGCGGGCGGTATACGCCCTTGCCGGCGAGGATATAGGTCATGGTGAAGTACGGTAATGAAATGCCGTCGACGGACCGATGAGCATTGCGGAACGTTATCACCTGCGATGTGATGCGTTCGTCCGGTGAGTCCCTGCCGACGACGAAGCGCAACGTGCCGTAGCGGCGCTCCATCCGTGCGATAAAACGCCAAGCACCAGATATGACATATGTTCCATGCGTGACATTGATTTTCGCCATGCCTGCAAGTATACTTTTAACAGAGATGAAAGCAACACAGACGCGTTCGTTCCGATGAGCATGCACACTATAGGGAGGCAGGAAGATGCAGCGTTCGTTGATAGTTCTTTTGACGGCGGTGATCGTCTCGATCCCAGCGGCTGGGGCAGAGAGAAAGGTGTATTTTCTTCTGCAGAATCAGTTCTCCGCGGCAGACGTGGCGAGCCTCCAGATCGAGAAAGGTGTTTCGATCTCCGGAAGTTCGCTCTGCTGGAAAAAAGGCGACTCGGTCGAAAAAGCGCTTTCGTATACCGCTACCGATATTGAAGCGGTATTTGCCTCCGCTGTAAAAAGCATCGGTATCGTGGACCATCCGGGGACATGCATAGTCCTCGACCTTGAACATCCCGTTCATCCGAAGGAATTTCACGGGCTCGGCGGCACGATGAACGCTGTTGTTGCGGCGTTCGCGAACAGGATACGAATTGCTCGCAAGCAGCTCCCGCGCTCAAAGCTCGCACTGTACGGGATATTGAACCCGCAGCCGCAGGGGGAATACACGGAAGAGTTCATCAGACAGTTCGCTGCGCTTCGGTCAGCGGGAAAGCTCGGCATGTACGACGATATCGATTATATTGTTCCCGTTCTCTATACCCGCTTCGGCAGTAATGACAGTGAGCGCCAGCGTTCGGGGTGGGAACACTATATCCGCATGGGACTGGAAGCGTCGTCATTGATGGTGTGTTCTGACGGGAACCCCGTCCCTCTTGCCCCGATACTCAGTTCGCGTGTGCTCAATGGAGGTTCCCGGAACGAGTATGATCCCGTACCGGCAGACGCGATGAAAAAAATACTTGCTATTCTTGCAGAGTATGAGTCGGTACATGCTGTTCTGTTCTGGGAAGGGTGGGACGGATATCCGCTCAAACCGGGAGAGGCGTCCATGGAGATCAAAGGGGCAGGCGGTACGAGAACGATATATCCGCTTGATATGGAAAAATATTTCAGGTCCATATCGCCGGCAGATATCATGACCGGTGCACGAAGCAGGCACCATGATATTCCGGCGCCATTGAAGATCATAGTGGAGCAGTAGCCTATGAAATGTTCACCGAACATCGTATACATCCATTCGCACGATACGGGGAGATACATAGAGCCCTATGGCCACGCGATACCGACGCCGCATTTGAAGCGTCTTGCGGACGGCGGCGTTGTCTTCCGCGATCATCACACGGCGGGGCCGACCTGTTCGCCGAGCCGAGCCGCGCTCATGACGGGACAATTCCCGCATCAGACGGGGATGCTCGGGCTTGCGCATCGCGGTTTCAGTCTTCATGATTACGGGAAATGCATTCCTCATACGCTGAAGAAGAGCGGGTATGCATCGTATCTCCTCGGCATGCAGCATATCGCGCATACGGATGAGCAGATCAAAGCGATCGGATACGATGTCATCGATATCGCCGGCCCGAAGAATGTCGCCACGGTGGCACATCGTGCGGCGAAGCTCATCGCATCGAAGCCCAAAGCACCGTTCTTCATCGATGCGGGATTTTTTGAGACGCATCGCAAGGGGCGCGATTTCGAGCGCACCGACTACAAGACCGATGCACGCTACGTCCGCGTACCCGCGCCGCTCCCGGATAATGCGGTCACCCGTGCTGATATGGCGAATTTCATCGACAGCGCACGTACGTACGATGACGGTGTGGGCATCATCCTCGATGCGATAGAGAAAGCCGGACTTGCGGAGAACACCATCATCATTGCGACGACGGACCACGGCATCGCGTTTCCCGGGATGAAATGCAATCTGACAAGTCACGGCACGGGCATTATGCTCATCATGCGCGGACCGGGGGTGCCGAGCGCAACGGTGAGCGATGCGCTTTCATCGAATATCGATATCTATCCGACCATCTGCGAACTTGCCGGCATCAATGCACCGCCATGGTTGGAAGGGGCATCGCTTGTTCCGGCGCTCAGCGGCAAGGAAGTGCATGAGGAGATATTCTCCGAGGTGACGTATCACGCGGCGTATGAGCCGATGCGTTCGGTGCGGACAAAGGAACACCTCTATATTCGGCGCTTCAAAGAAAGGAACAGACCGGTTCTCCCGAATTGCGACGACAGTCCTTCGAAGGATGTCTGGATGGAACACGGCTGGCCGAGGTCATCGCTCGCTTCCGAACAGCTGTATGACCTGATTAGCGATCCGAATGAAACGAATGATCGATGCGGTGACGATGCCTATGCGGAAATACGCGCTGCTATGCGCGCACGCCTTGAAAAATATATGAAACGGACGGACGATCCGCTCCTCGCACCGTCGATACCGCTTCCGATGGGTGTTATTATCAATGACGAGGACGACCTTCAGCCGGATGCAACGACTGCGAAAAAGATCTCGTAGCGACGGATATCGTTCCCGATCGACGGCCACGGTGCCGTTGCCCCGAGCTGTCAGTGAGCCAAGGGTGAACAGTCGATGTGACGGTTCTGTTTGTTCGGTATCGCCGCTCATTTCGGTTCCGTTCAATGAGCGAAGTGTGGACCATTGAACAGCGGTCTGTTTTTTCGCGGCAGCGCAGGAATTAATCTTGACAAAGCCCCCCCCCTGCCATACAATGACCACTCTTTTACATCAAGTATCTTCATTACTAGGAGTTATCGCAATGGCTATTCCAGTCGCAAAAACAGCGGCGGCCGTAACCAATGCCGTGGTCCATCACGGCGGCGGCGAGGCGGCTCTCGTTGTCCCATCGTTCGCTCAGCATCCGTTCAGCTTCAACCTCCTGCTCATCGGCATCGGGGTATGCGTGCTCGGGCTCGCCTTCGGGCTGCTCGAGTATAATCGCGTCAAGCGCCTGCCGGTGTTCAAGTCCATGCTTGATATCGGCAATCTCATTTTCGAGACGTGCAAGGCATATCTCCTCCAGCAGGGGAAATTCCTCATCATACTCGAGCTCATCATCGGCGCGTGTATCGCGTTCTATTTCGGCGTCCTTCAGCAGATGCCCATCGGCAAAGTGGTTATCATCCTCCTTTTCTCGGTGGTCGGCATACTCGGCTCCTACGGCGTTGCATGGTTCGGCATACGCATGAATACGCTCGCAAACGCCCGCACGGCATTTGCCTCGCTCATGCGCGCACCGATCAAGCTCTTGAACATACCGCTTCAGGCGGGCATGTCCATCGGCGTGCTTCTTGTGAGCGTAGAGCTTTTCATCATGCTCTGCATCCTTCTTTTCGTTCCGGGCGACATCGCCGGAGCGTGTTTCATCGGTTTTGCCATCGGCGAATCGCTCGGCGCTTCCGCGCTCCGCGTTGCCGGAGGTATCTTCACGAAGATAGCCGACGTGGGAAGCGATCTCATGAAGATCGTCTTCAATATCAAAGAGGACGATCCGCGTAATCCCGGCGTCATCGCCGACTGCACGGGCGACAATGCGGGCGACTCGGTCGGCCCCACCGCTGACGGTTTTGAGACCTACGGGGTGACCGGTGTCGCGCTCATAAGCTTCATCCTCCTCGCCGTGAAAGACCCCGCGATGCAGATAACGCTCCTCACCTGGATATTCACGATGCGCTTCCTCATGGTGGCAACATCGATAATTTCCTATTGGCTCAACGGCGTCGTCAATCAGATATTCTTTGCGCGCAAGGAACATCTCGATTTCGAACAGCCGCTCACCAACCTCATCTGGATCACGTCGATACTTTCCGTCGGCATGACGTTCGCCGTGAGCTACTGGCAGCTTTCGTCGCTCGGCGGCAATCTCTGGCTCTGGCTTGCCGGCATCATCAGCTGCGGCACGCTTGCCGCCGCGATAATCCCCGAATTCGTGAAAGTGTTCACGAGCACCAAGTCCGCGCATACAAAGGAAGTGGTCACGGCCTCCCGTCAGGGCGGCGCGTCGCTCACCGTTCTTTCCGGCCTTGTCGCCGGTAATTTCAGCGGGTTCTGGATCGGTCTTACGATAGCCGCGCTCATGGCAGTATCGTATTTCTTCTCGCTCCATGGTCTCGGCGTGCACATGATATACCCGTCCGTGTTCGCCTTCGGTCTCGTGGCCTTCGGCTTCCTCGGCATGGGTCCGGTGACCATTGCGGTGGACAGCTACGGCCCGGTCACCGACAATGCGCAGTCCGTCTACGAGCTTTCGCTCATCGAAGAGGACAAGCAGGCGGGCAAGAACATCGAAAAGGAATTCGGTTTCAAGCCGGATTTTGCGAAAGCGAAGCATTATCTCGAAGAGAATGACGGCGCGGGCAACACGTTCAAGGCGACCGCCAAACCGGTGCTCATCGGCACGGCTGTCGTGGGCGCAACAACGATGATATTCTCGCTTATCCTCCTCATCAAGAGCACGCTCGGCATCGAGCCGGAAACGGTCTTGAACCTTCTGAACCCGTATTCGCTCTTAGGCTTCATCGCCGGCGGCGCGGTCATCTACTGGTTCTCAGGCGCTTCCATTCAGGCAGTGACCACCGGTGCATATCGCGCGGTCGAGTACATCAAGGACCACATCAAGCTCGACAAAAAGGCCGCAAAGAAAGCGGATACAGAAGCATCGAAGAAGGTCGTTCAGATCTGTACGCAGTACGCGCAGAACGGGATGTTCAATATATTCATAGCGATATTCTCGTTCGCGCTCGCCTTCGCGTTCTTCTCATCGCCGCAGGGCACGAACAATGCCCCGACCTCGTTCTTCATCAGCTACCTCATCGCCATCGCCGTGTTCGGCCTCTTCCAGGCCCTCTTCATGGCGAATGCCGGCGGCTGCTGGGATAATGCGAAGAAGATCGTTGAAGTAGATCTCAAGGAAAAGGGCACACCGCTCCATGCCGCGACCGTCGTGGGCGATACGGTGGGCGACCCGTTCAAGGACACATCATCGGTGGCCATGAACCCGATCATCAAGTTCACGACGCTCTTCGGGCTTCTCGCGATGGAAATAGCCATCGTGCCGAGCTTCAGAGGCATCGCCCCGTATGTCGGCGCGTTCTTCTTCGTTGTCGCACTTGTGTTCGTGTGGCGCTCGTTCTATGCGATGCGCATTCAGACAAAGGAAAAGTAATTCCGGTCAGCGGGAATTGAAAAGAGGCGGGGTTTTCCCCGCCTCTTTTTTTATCGAACGCGACGATGCGTTACGACACGGCATTTGCGAACAGCACCGGTATGAAACAGACCGTCGGACGTCCCGGCGCACGCACTTCCAGTATACCGCGGACATATGCTTCGTCAATCGTATCGGCCACTATCTCGAACACGGCGGGCGTGTGCACCTTGCCGTAGCCGCGGCTTTTGTATCCCTGCTCTACGCCCTTATGCATGATGCTCATCTGCATTCGCGGCGAAGGCAGCACGCGAACATTGGGAGGCATATGCCAGATCACTTCGTAGTGGCGATGATCGGGCAATTGGTTATCGATCTCAACGGTGAGCCGGAACGGCACGCCGGGTCTGAGCACCGGCGCTTTTTCGTAGTCGAGTATCACTTTCGCATGAACGGCGTCCATGGTAACGGCATACGATGAGCGGCCACATATCTCGGCGCCGACGGACGGGTTTTCCAATTTCAGCGAAGCGATGTCCGATATATCGGTCGGCGATGCGCTCACGGTAACGGGGCAATGGAACGCGGTCAGCATAGGAACTATCTGACGCATCGTCTGTTCGGTGAGCTGTGTGAGCGTCGTCGGCAACTGAATGCTTCCGCGATCTATCGCCACGGTGATTATCCTGTCGCCGATCGGCTTTATCCATTCCTGAGGGATCGTATCCGCACCGCGTATGATGCCGAGAATGGAACCGAGCGTGGATGCCGTGCAGTCGGTATCGTCGCCGCAATTGGTGGCGATGATAAGCGACTTCCCGAAGTCGCCCTCGCCGTAGAGCCATCCGACGATGACAAAGCCGATGTTCGCCGGTGCCTGGAACCATCCGATCTCCGGAACGCTCGCTGCCACCACCGCTTCGCGCGCTTCCTGCCAGGTGTGCTTCTCTTCGTATGCCTTGATCGCGGTCTTCACCGCTGTCGCCACGCGGCATGCAGCCGGTATCTTCGAGAGACCGATGCGTATGAGTTCCCGCATATCCGACACGACGAATGCCGCGCTCTCGAGCGCCGCGGTGAAAAGTTCCGCGTACATGCCCTCGTCGCCGCCGTGATCGACCGATGCATCCTCATAGGCGAAGCGTATCGCCGTATCGGGGCAGCCCGGGGCAACGCACGCCCATATCTCGCTTCGTATCCATGCGCCGTTGGATTTATTGAGGACTTCATTGGTGAGCATGCCGGAGAGCGGCGGCGGGAATCCCGCGTGAAGGTTCATCTTGCATACGCCGTATTCGCCCCATGGGGGCGGGATATAGTTGAGCCAGTATTCACCGAGCACCTGAGCGGTGACGCCCTTCGGACCGCGGTCGGTCAGTGCTTTAAGCCAGATGAGTTGCAGATCAAGATCGTCGTTCGGCAAGGGTTCGCCTGCAGGCGTCGTATACCCTTTCACATCGAGTATCTCACGGCGGCCTTCGAAGGGTCCGCCGAGCGTGCCGCCGATCGATTTCCCTATCCAGCAGCCGTAGATCTTATTACGAAGATCCTTTTCATTGAAGTTGATCATTCCCGTTTCTCCTTGAGATCGTTGTAAAACAAAGAACAAGGGGCTTAAGCCCCTTGCTCTTATCAATGATGATTCATTGCCATTTCACAACCTCTTGTTATGATTGTATTCGATACTGCTCTAATATATACTTGCCCCTGCGGCAGACTTCCACATTTTTTCGGCATGGTTCGGTGTTTTTTATGGCGGTTCGTACAGTAAAAGATCCGGTGTTCGGGCTGTTCGATATCAACGGGCCGTGGCGGCGAAGCGTTCAGTCGTTCTTCTATGAAAAGGACGGGGTGTTCAGGTTCAATGACGGTGTGTCGTTCTATGCGGGCACGCAGCTGCTCTCTCGAGATACGCCGTTTCCCGTGCACCGGCATGACTTCCTTGAAGCGGTCATCGTCATACAGGGAGATCTCCGACACCAGACATCGTCGTCCTCCGAACGGACGCTCACACCCTATGACACGATATTCCTCAATCCATCCGTGACGCATCGTTTTGAAGCAGCAAGCGGGGAGGCGCGCATCGTTACGCTTTCCTTTCTCCCGTCGATAATCGGATACAACGATCGTGTGCTCACCGAGTATAATCTCCTCGACCTCTGCACGCTTCTCACGCCCTTCACGGATGAGCGAACAAAGGAAGTGCGCCGCCTTTCGGATGATGCGGCAAAGCGGATAATTTTTAACGCCTTCATCGTCATCGAACGTATCCGCTATGCAGGTGAGGATAGGCAGGAGATAGGAAAAGACGCCTTCCGGCAGGCGATAAAAACGCTTCTTGAGGAAGTACGCTCGGGCAGTGAACGCACGGGGAAAAAGGTGTCCATCATCGATATACTCGATCATCTGCAGTCGCATTACCGGGAACGTATATCACAGCGCGCGCTTGCCGAACGCTTCGGTCTCACGCCGTCGTCGCTTTCGACGAATTTCAACCGCATTGCGGGAACGACGCTCGCGACCTATATCAATCGCCTTCGCATCGAGGACGCGAAAAAACTTCTTGCGGAGACCGGGCTTCCGATCGGTCACATCGCGCTCGATGTCGGTTTTGAGAACATAACGCATTTCAATGATGTGTTCCGGGAACAGACAGGCGTGACGCCGACGGTATTCCGAAAAAAGAGATGACAGTACGAACACACGGGACTGCGCTTACTCCATAGGGCGCATCAGCACCATGGGGGCGTCGTTCGTCGACGATACCCCGGTAAAGAGGAGCGAACAGAACTCCGCATCTGAGAATGCGCTGTCGGGCTGACGCTTCGAGCGCATGAGCTGTTTGATATCGATCTTCCGCTGCCGTATCGCAACGGTGCTGCGCGACGGGGCGATGTACATCCGCTGATCCCCGGCACCCGCAGCAAGCACAAGATCGGCGGGGAGATCGTTCCGCGTGTTCAGCCACCAGGTAAGGCCGTACGACGGATTCGCCTTGCTTCCGATGAAACAGGAACGCAGCGGCGATGACGGAATGATCTCTTTCCCCTTCCACGTGCCGCCGTGGCGGATGAGCTCACCGTATTTCGCCCATTCACGGGCGGTGAGATGCGCGCCCCAGGGCAGCACGGGTTCCCCGTCGGTACCCCTGTTCCAATCGGCGAGCACAAGGCCGATCGGCTCAAAGATACGGGTTTTCAGATAATCGAGCGATGACATTTTTTTCAATGCGAGCTTTCGTTTGAGGAATTCACCCAGGCATTGATAGGACACCGAGCTGTATTCAAAAACATCGCCCGGCTCGTTCTTCGCAGTATACTGTATTGCGTCACGGTACGGCGGAGCGAGCGATCTGCCGTTCGGAAGTCCGGAGGTGAGAGAAAGGAGATGGCGTACGGTGATGCGTGAACGTCGGGCATCGCCGCTCCATTCGGTGATGGTATCGGCGATACGTTCATCGAGCGTACAGATCCCTTCTTTTTCAGCGATGAGCATGAGCGGGCCCCAGAAGCTTTTCGTGCCGCTGGCGAGCTGCCAGGCCTTGTCCGCACCGCCTCCGTTGGGGTATTCCTCAAGCGTTGCAACGCCGTCGATAAGCACGAGCATGGATACGCCGTCATGCGCCGCGCTGTACGCTGCCGCTTTCTTCTGCCACTCATCTTTCGGCGGGAGAACCCCCTCCGCCCCGGTCGTTGCCGAAGTGCATAGCACCATGGCACCGGCGGTGATGATGCCGTTTCGTATCGCGTGAAGTTTGTGCAGCAGGAGCGCAACTGACATGTTCCACCTTCTTCTCGCTCGATCGCAATGGACGAAGGGCCTCCGCGTGAAACCGAACAGCGGACACCGGCTTTTCCCTTCCACGGTATACCCCGAATGCGGCGGCAATGTTACAGGAGAGAGTCGATGCCGGTATGGGTTACCGCGAACGTTCTGTTATCGCCGCGAGCGGATAAGGCTGTTGTAAAATTCCAGCGATCCCGGCGCAAGGAATATCCGCTGCCGCATGACATAGTCGATGCTGATCCGCACCGTGTCTATGAGCGCATCGTTAAGATCGCGCATCGCTTTCTTCAGCAGTCCTCGCGTATGGGGAAGACCGCGGCTCGGGTCGAGAACGTCGGCGATATAGATGATTTTCGCGATGAGCGACATGTTCTTTCCGCCGGTGGTGTGACGCCGTATCGCATCGAGGACGGTCCTGTCGCGGACGCCGAACACGGCACGCGCTATCGCGGCGCTCGCGGCAGCGTGGAGAAGACCGGTGCTCAGCTCGCGATGTGCGGGCAATGCTTCGCCGTGCTCTCTTATGTACGCGATCATGGCCTTCGGCGAAAAGAACATGCGCCCCGCATCGTGGAGGAGTGCGGCAAGCGCGGTTTTCCGTTCGTTCGCACCATGGCGTTTTGCGAGCTTCATCGCGACCGCATACGTACCCATCGTATGGCGATAACGCGGTGCATCGATGTTCCTTTTCAGCCAGGATTGTATCGATGCGACCGACGTATCCGTGTGCTTCATGCTTCGCGCCTTCATTGTATCTTCCACAATCCGTCGTTCGTTGCAAGCCAGAGGCCGTTCTCATCGACTGCCATGTCGCATATGCCCGGCGATAGAGCCGACCCGGACAGGAGTGAATAGCGCTTGGTTTCACGTGTATACGGTGCATCATATCGTATAAGTGCATGCGGTGCATTGCGCTCCATATCCACTTCCGCCCAGAGCGTACCGCCCGCCGACGCATAGAGGTGGCCGATGGAGCGGGCACCGGAGAATATGCGGGAGAACGATGCTCCGTCATAACGGTATATCGAACCGTTGAAATCCGATGCGAAAACATTCCCGCCGCCCGCGGCAAGCCGTCCGAAATGGCCGTTGGTGACGACATGAAAGCCGTTCTCATAGCGCACGAGCGCTTTCGTGTGCCCGACGAAGTAGAACGCCGGCCCCATTTTTACCGCGCTGTAAATCCATACCGACGGCACAGGGCCGTCAGGGTCGCGGTTCTCTTTTTTCCAGAGCGGCGTTCCGGTGAGCGGCATATCCGTCATTGCCTTTTCGGTGATGACAAGTATTCCGCCCTGATGGACAAGCCATGCGGAATTCGATGTCGCCGCGAACAGCGCAAGCGGGCGATAGCGTTTTTTCATCGAGAGGGCGGTCGTGCGTCCGCCGCGAAGCAACATCGAATAGCATTTTTCATCGTCAGAGCCGAATGACCAGACAGTACCGGTATCATCCGCTGTTATATGGGTGAGCGGCACCGCAGCACCGACCGCCTCGAATCTGTTCGAAGCATAGCGATGAAGACCTTTTTCGCTGGCGGCGTAGAGCGTTCCGTCGTCAAGGGCGGTCAATGCGTTCACGGCATCGGAGCGCAAGCCGGTATTCGTCCCGGAAAACTCAGATATCGATGTGCCATCGACGCGGACGATACCGTTGATGCGAAAGGCTCCCTGGGCGGCACGCATCGTCACCCACACGGTCCTCTGTATGAGCGCAAGGCGGTATGGATATTTCGAGGGGAGGCCTTCGCTCACGGAGATGCGTTCAATGCCGGGGGCTATATTTTCCGCGTACCCGACCGATGCGAGGACGAACAATATGAGGATATATGAGCGGACCATGTACCGAGTATACGATACACGGGTGAAAAATGGAACTGCGGGCGAATTCGCCTTGACCGTTCGCCCTCGGCTCACTGACAGCTCGGGGCAACGGCGCGGGAAGCGAAATGGTCTATTATTGCATAAATATATGATGCCGTTCCCTGAGGGGATAGATGTTATTCCTTTTTCCCCTTCAACACCCTCTCAAAAAACCGCATCGCCAGCTCATTAGGCTCTCGCGACTTGAACCCATGCCCCTCCCCGGCCATTATCTTTAACGTAACATCGACATTCATTTTCTTGAGCGCGGCTTCGAACACCACGCTCTGCTGCATCGGCACCGTTCTATCAACATCGCCGTGGACGATGAGGAAGGGCGGGTCGTCCTTCGATACATACGTTATCGGGCTTGCCTTGTCGGCCTTCGCCTTGTTCTCTTTGAGCGCGCCGCCGATGAGTTTCGCTTCCGGAGAATCAGGGGCATTGTGGTCCATTGAGGATGGACTGTCACCCATTGTGAAAAGATCGCTCGGGCCGAAGAAATCGACGACGGCCTGAACACGGCTCGATTCGTTCTGCCATCCGCCCGTGCCTTCGAACTCCTTCACATCGCCGGATGTGCCGAGGAGCGCGACGAGATGTCCGCCTGCGGAAGACCCCCAGACGCCGATGCGTGTGCCGTCAATACCGAGCTCTTTCGCCTTCGCACGGAGATAGCGCATTGCGCATTTGCAGTCTTCGATCTGTGCGGGGAATTGCGCTTCGTCGGTAAGGCGATAATTAATGGATGCGCAGAAATATCCGTTCGTCGCGAACGGGACGAGATTCCTTATCGGCTGTGCTTTGTCGCCGCTCTTCCAGCCGCCGCCGTGAATGAACACTATCGCGGGAAGCGACGACTTCCTTTCTTTCGGGCGTATGTAATCGAGTTTGAGCGATACTGCTCCGCCTTTCCCATATTCCACATCGCGCACATATTCTATCGTATCCGGCATTGCCATCGGGGCTCGGTCCGTGCGCTCGAAGCGGTCGGGCATAGGACGGCCGTCATTCGTTCCGCGGGCATTCGTACCGAAGGGGATGTTCTTGAGGGCATCAAGCTCGGCTGCATCGATGACACCGTCGCTGTTCTTGTCAAATCGCTCGAAGATCTGCGGCGGGCCTTTGAATTCGCTTTTCGTTACCGTGCCGTCCTTGTCGGCATCGTCGGCGCGAAGGCGGTCGGCTATCGTTTTCGGCGCATCGGCTGCACACAGGACGAACACTGAAACCATATACATGCACATGAAGCGGGGCATGGGATCCTCCGTATGATCATTACGATATATGGATAATACTGCACGATGCGTTGTTTGCAATACCAGATCGTCGCGAAAATACCGACCTTTTGCATTGATGGGAACACGATCATGAAAACATCAGCAGAATCGCTGAGAACAAGGGGTCATGACCCCTTGTTCTCTCTTTATCGCACCGATCTCATGTATGCGTTCTGCGGCCGCAGAGAATGGTATCGTGTCAGGCGTACCTTGCTATATCACTCTCATCCACAATGCACTTCTGCTCCCGAAGCATTCCCTGCAATGCTCTCACATCGATATTTTTTGGAGCGATGTTCTTCTCAATAGAAAGCACCGCCGCTGTTCCCGCCGCTTCGCCCATGACGCCGCATTGCGGCATGACGCGAAGGCTTCCGAGCGCTTCGTGCGTGGCGCTTGCACAGCGCCCCGCGACGAAAAGATTATCCACATCTTTCGGCACGATGATGCCGTACGGTATCTGATACTTGAATCCCTTCGGCGGGTTCCACACTTTCGCGTCCATGCCCGGCCCCGTGGTGCCGTGAATGTCGATGAAGAACGACCCGTATCCGATGGAATCATCGAATGTCGCCTGTGTAACGACATGTTCCCGCGTGAGCGTGTTCAGTCCATGGATGCGTCTCGATTCGCGGGCACCGACGGTGTTCGGCGTCGATACCATATAACAGTGCTCCATGCCGGGTATGTATTTCCGATACACGGCTATCGATTCATACGCCTGCTTTCTTCCCTCTATCGTCGCTTTAGTAAGGTCCTCGGCTTTCGTCGAATCGATGAAATTGATATGGGTGAAATTCACACCGATCTGGTCGGGCCGTGTGGGCGTCCACCACCACCCCATTATCACGTTTTGGAACGGCCGCATATCGCCGTTCTTCTGCGCCTCTTCCCATACGCGCTGCAATTTATAATCACCACCGCGGAACGCCTTCACCTTCTCGTGATCGACGCCGCCTATCGTGAACATGAGTGTTACCGGCTGACAATGACCTGTTTCCTCGTCGCCCATATCAAAACCGCAGCCGGCGCGTGCGGCAACATCCCCGTCGCCGGTGCAGTCGATGATACGTTTCGCGCGATAGGCTGACCTTCCCGATTTGTTCTGGACGATGACACCGGTCACCGCCCCCTTCTCCACGACAGCGTCAGCGAATTGTGTATAGTAGAGCACGTCGGTCTTCGTTTCCTCGGCGATCTTTTCCAGTGTACACTTCATCCCCTCTATCTCAAAATCGGAGGATGAGTTATTCACCACGCCGTATCCTGCGTCCGCCGTGCGTTTCGATATCTCATGGATAACGCCCCCGACGACACGTTCTCCCGTACCGCTCGATGAATAGAGGCAGATGTGCCCGTGCCCGCCCGCGGTCGCTATGCCGCCCAGGCAGTTGAACTGCTCGACGATAAGCGTCTTCATCCCGCGACGTGACGCCGCGAATGCCGCTGATACACCGGCCGGTCCGCCGCCGACAACGATGATATCGTATTCACCTGCGGTCGTGATCTTCTTTTCAGCCGTACGTTTTGAGCTTTTCATATCCCGTCCTTAGAGATGTATGCCGCGCGCATTGAGAATGGTCTGTATCTGAGAGACATCGACGTTCCGTACCGCGATGCCTTTCTTCGCGGCGAGAGCGCCCGCGATACCGGCCGCTTCTCCCATCGCAGCGCATATCGGCATGACGCGGTAATTCGAATGTGCTTTGTGCGTACCGGATATGCAGCGCCCCGCGAGAAGAAGCCCGTCTATCGTTTTCGGCACGAGGGAGCGATACGGTATCGAATAGCCGGAGATGTTCGGGAAATGTTTCTGCGCCCCGTGTTTATCAAGTCCGGGGCCGTCGATATTATGGATATCGAAATTGAACTTTGCGCGGAGCACCACCCAGTCATCGAAGACGCGCGCTGCGAGAATGTCATCCTCCGTCAGCGTGTATTCACCGAGCACATGCCTCGTCTCGCGTACGCCGATGAGCGACGCTGTCGACACAATGAAGCAGTGTTCATAGCCCGGGACATTCTCGCGGAGAAATCTCACTATCGGGTCCATCTGCTTGCGGCATTCGTATTCCGCCTTCGTCAGGTCCGCCGCATTCGTCCCGTCTATGCCGATGTAATTCGTCATATTGACGGTAACGATGCCGGGAAGCGACGATTGATAGAGCAGCGTATGTCCTGCAGGGAAGGGGAGTGCGGCGCGAGAGAGATCCTGCACGTTGCCCTTCGGTATTTCGCGATTGTCCTCGAAGCCGCCGGGGAACACTGCGCGTGCATAGTCAACACTGCCTATCTTGAACATGATGGTCACCGGCTGCATCTTGCCGTCGCCCTCGCGTCCCTTCTGGAATGCGGCTCCTGCGCGTGCGGCAACATCGCCGTCTCCGGTTGCATCGATGACGGTCTTCGCGGTATATGCATTTCGCCCCGATTTATTCTCGACGATGACGCCGCGTACCGCATCCCCCTCCTTTACGACGTCCGAAACGAACGTATAAAGGAGAACATCGACCTTCGCTTCGAAAAGCATTTCCAGCATGATGAATTTTAACCGCTCAGGATTTATCGTGCCGCGATGGGGGAATTTCTCCTCGGGGCCGGGCTGTGTCGAACGGTCATAAATCTCTTTCAGTATGGAGGAATCCGCACTGCCCGCCCAGTGGCTCATGAGGCCTGACGTGGCTATGCCGCCGACAGCCCCGGTCTGTTCAAGGAGGAGTGTCTTCGCCCCTTCGCGTGCGGCGCTTACCGCAGCGGCAAATCCGGCAGGACCTCCGCCGGCCACGATCACATCAAAGTCGCCGCCGACGGGTGTTGTGCGTGCGGTTTCCTGTATCGTTCTATCCATGTTTTCCTCCGCTCTTATGTGCACCAATAGGTACTGTACAGTGTATCATCGATGCCATCGTTCCCTCCGCGTTCAGATCTGCCATGAATATAATGCTTCCATGCACGGCATACTATAGCCGATAGTGCTGGAATTCATTTAAAATGATGCTGTATGCGGCATTATTGTACGATTTTTATGCCATGATATACTCTCTCCATGGCTTCGCTCACCAAACGCCTGGTACCGCTTCTTCGCTCATTCACGGTGCTTTCGCGTCATCCGGTCATCTACAAACCCGGCGATGTGCAGTACGATGCGAGCGTCCCCCAGGAATACTACACGCACACCTGCGCGTTCTGCTCACAGGTGAAAAAGATCGGGCAGTCGCGGCGCTGCATCGCGGATGATATCGATGCGGTCATCGTGCGTGCGCAGAAGACGAGGGTGCCGTTCATCAAGACCTGTCATGCGAACGTCGCTGAACTCGTTGTTCCCGTCTTCGGCGCGAACGGATACGACGGTGCGTTCTTCTTCGGTCCCTTCCGCATGAAGGGTGCGCTCCCCCGTTATCCGAGGACGGCCGCGGCATTCCGCTCGCTTTCCCCCGTCGATGCGCGCGTATTCGCCGCCGCCCGTACGGCGCTCACGCTCCTCGGCGTGTACACCGCCCGCGAACGCGATATGATCGATCTGCGCGAACGCACACGCGGCATTACCAACCCGAAGATAGTCAAAGCGATGCAGGCTATCGAATCGACCATAGCCGGGGCGGTGCGTGTCGAGGCTGTCGCAAAGAGCACCGGGGTGAGCCCGAGCCGTTTCGTGCATCTGTTCAAAGAGAAGACCGGTATGACGTTCACCGACTATGTCATAGCACGGAAGATGGAGCGTGCAAAGCGGCTCCTCGAAGCGTCATCGCTTTCCGTTACCGACATTGCCTTCGAATGCGGCTATGCGAATCAGAGCTATTTTTCCTCGGCGTTCCGCAAGGCGACCGGCACAACGCCCAAGGCATATCAGAAGCAGAACGCAAAGCGGCTTACGCCGTAATGACAGCCGCATCTACCTGCCCGGCAACCGGAATTGCAAACCCATAAAATCAGCGATGCCGTCCTCGATAAGAAGCCGCTCCCCGGTTCCCGCAATGACGGCCCGTGAATCGTTCTCCGGCGTGAGTATGAATTCAAGCCGCGACGGCTCGGGCCGTATGAGGAGGAAGCCGTTCCTCAGTTCGCAGACGAAGCGTTTCGTCCGCGGGAGATAGACACACATGAAATTATCGATGCGCTCGCCGCGTATGAGCTGCCATTCCCCGATGCGCTTTTTCCAGGCATCCGGTATTGCGTACGGCTTTACCCGCTCCGCCATGTTCATGAACGTCGATGTGCCGAAGCGCCAGTGCACGGCAAGATGCTCTGCGCCGTGCTCCTCCGTGAACCCCATGGTAAGTCCGTCGGCACCGATGAACGGTGCGGGGTCGAGCGGGATGCAGAGGAAGTGATACCGCGGTGCGAATATCCCGTTCGACCCGGCGGCAAGTGAAAGTTCGTATCCGGCAAGCTGTACGGAATGAAGCATCCCCGTCCGTCGGACGTTCATTGCGATGCCGAATAACGCATACATCCCCTCGGCAGGCGGACGATACACGACATTGAACGGACGATGCGTGCGCACGCGTTCGCGTTTCGTCGCCGCACGAAGTGTGTTCCGCTTTTTCTGCGCGGTCAGGAATTTCCCGAACGTATTGCCGACCACCCACATCTTCGCAACCTCGCCCTTGTCGAGTTCCGCCGAATTTTCGGCGGTGAGGACGACGATGCCGATGCCCTCTTCGGGATTGAAGACTATCTCGTTCTCGAAACCGTTGAGCGCGCCGGCATGCGACACCTGGCCGTAGTCGAAATCCGGCGGAAAGCGGTAGTAGTCGAGGAACCAGCTCAATCCCAAGCGGGCGTTGATATAGACATGATCCGCAGTATCAGGATACTGTTCGCGCATCGTCTCAGAGAGCGATGATGCACGAATCGGGCCGGGCCTTTCTCCGGCAGCGACAAGCCATGAAAGGTACGCGGCGAGATCGGAAAGTGTGGCGCTGCAATTGCCCGCCGGGACATCGCGTATGGCGTACTGCGGTATCGGCGTTCCGTCGTCGAGCCACGGCATTACTGAGTTCGATGCGATATCATCGGAGAAGCGATATGACGCTCGCCCCATGCCGATCGGACGGAGCACTTCGTCGCGCATATAATCCTCGAACGTACGTCCGCTTATGCGTTCGATGAGAAGACCGAGAATCATGTAGCCGATATTCGAGTATTTCATCGCCGTGCCCGGCTGAAAACAGAGCGGACGCCGGGATATCGATGACATGCTTTCGCTCCGTGTTTCACTGCACCCGACGAGCCCGTCATAGAGATCGCTCGTTACCCCCGCGTGATGGCTTAAGAGCGCGCGAACCGTTATGCGCACTGGTTTTCCGGATGTGTCGCGGAGCACCATTCCGGGGAGATGGTCCGTGATCGCATCATCGAGCGCGAGCTTTTTCTGCTCCACAAGCCGCATGATACCGATGGCGGTGAGCGTTTTTGAGATGGAGCCCAGGCGAAAATGCGTTCTATCGTCCACGGCACCGCCGTTCACGGTACGCTGCCCCCATGTTTTGGCGTAGAGAACGCCGTCGGTATTCACTACTGCGACCGCCGCCGCACGGAGCTGAAAGCGGGACATTGCTTCCGTCATTGCAGTATCGAGACCGCGTATCGCATCAGCGAAGGATGTATCCGCCGGAACGGCGTTGACGGCGGTATGGTCTTGTTTGAACGTGCTGCAGCGCAGCGATAGTATCGCTATGCCGGTGCATGCGGCAATACGGAGGACGCGAAGAAGCGGTGTCGCTGCGGTGGGTGTTCTCATCGATGTTCTCCTTGTTGCCGTGCGATATGATCGCGTATATCGCAGATAGTATCTTCAGGGAGCGGTTTTGGCAATATTATAACTATAATGATCCGTCATTTTGACGTGGGGCTCGTTCCATGATAAACTTCCGGCATGGTACACGTGGTGTTCTTTATTTATGTTCTCTCGATGCTCGCCGGCTTCGGCGGTATCGTCGTGCTTTCGCTCCTTATGAGAAAATATCGGATATCGTTCCTGCGGATGTATCTCCTGGCGAATATCGCATTCTCGGTACTCATGCTCCTCGACGGTTCATTCGCCTACGCCCGCGCCGCCGGCGCCGCATTCTCACCGGCCGCTGTCCTTGTCTATGAGGCGGTGATAGCCGCCGCTACCCCGTCGGCACTCGCCCTTCTTGTCATTGCCGCGTTCATACTTATCCGGCGGGCGATACGGCCGCAGCATATCGCATTGCTTATCGGCGCATCTTTCGTCTATATGGCGCTGCAGGTCGCGGGGAACATGCTCTCCGAACCGCTGATCCCGCGCGGCAAATCATTCATGAACGCGATGTTCATCTGTGCGCTGCTCGCTATAAATGTGTTCACATTCATGAACCGGGGGAAGATATTCCTCAAGTCCATACGAAAGGGGATAACCGCCGCGACGGTATGGGTCATTGTCATGTTCCCGCCCGCGGTCTTCTTTCTCGTCACGGATAATGCGCTGTTCTCGCTTGCCTGTGCGCTGTACTACTGCTTCTGGAACATCCTGAACATCCGCTTCAGCATACCGTACCTTCTCCATGATTACCGGCTCTTCGGGGTGCGTGTACGGGAGAAAAAGACCATCGATGAAGGCGCGCTGAAAGAGCGGTATGGGATAACACGGACGGAGTATCAGATAATCACCCTCCTTGCGGAAGGGTACAACGCTAAGGAAATAGCCGATGTGCAGGGCAAGGGGCATCAGGTAGTGCTCAACCAGATATCCGCGGTCTATCAGAAAACAGGCGTGAATTCACGCGTAAAAATGCTCAATCTCGTGTTCTGACGAAATGTTATATCTATAACAAGACACTCGGGGCGTCCGCTGTTAGAATATCCTTGTCGCGGGGAAAGACCGCTGACAAGGAGGTTCCCGATGGAACGAATGATCACGCTCATGGTGCTTGCCGCTGCTCTCGCGTACGCAGGTACGAACTACACGGAAATGCTCGAGGCGTACGCCGCACATGATAATACCAACGCATATCGCTTTGCGGGGGGTGTCCTTGCGGCGCCGAACACGCCGCATGAAGCGGAGCAGGCGAAGCGCATACGGCGCGATATAGAGGAACGCCGTCTGCTCTATTCGCTCCGCGATGACAGCGGGCTCTTCCTTTTCTACACGGGTAACATCCTGGCGCATGTCATATCATTTGAGGCCGTTCTTTCAGCGGTGGACTACTGGGCCGACCCGTCACTCGTCGCGGGGATAGGGCTTGCCGGTGTGAGTGCCGGCGTGCTGACCTCGATAGTATCCACGCTCCGCTACCCCATGCCGTTCGGGAAAATGCTCGCGATAGAGTTCTTTTCTTCGGCCGTGGCCATGCATACGCTTGCCGTCGATGTAGTACTGCTTCCTAATATATCGTTCGGTTCCATCATGATGGTGCCTGCTACCATGTCGATCACATCGCTTGCGGCGCGCTATCTCGCCATCATCGCCACATGCAATGACGACTATTATTCCGCGGGGAGATATTCCCTCCTGGTCAACGGCTATGCCTGGGGGCTGTTCTTTGCCGGCCTTGGGGTATTGTCTTCGCAGTGGATTAATCCCTGCACGCTCCTTGCCGTGAACCTTATCGCGGACGGTGCCGCGATCGGGTCCTGGTTCCTCCATGACGCGCTCAAATGGTCATCGGCACGGGTGTGGCTCACATCGCTCGGCGGCGCGACAGGGCTTGTCACAGGGTTTTTTGCGTTATCCATGGCGCGATTCATGCTCCCTGATTACCGGCTGTATTTTCTCTACTTCGGTGCATGTGCCGCGACCGGTATTGCCGTGACCGCCCTCGCTACCATGGGGTTCGCACCGGAGACCGATGGAACGCCCCTTTCGCTTACGGTCATGCCTTCGGTCGACGGCAATGGTTCGCTTTCAATGAGCGCACAGGTGTCATGGACGTTCTGACGCCTATCCGCGCATTGGTGAAACGCCCGGCGTTCCTTGCCAAAACCGGTCTTGTTATGTATACTACGTGCAAGTAACGTTATATGGCACACAGCAAATCGGAAGCGCTTGAACAGGAAAGGCGCGAGGCATACCGCTCCCGCGTCACATGGCTTGTCGGGGCGGTAGCGGTCATCTTTGCGCTGCTCCTCGGGCGGCTTTTTTTTCTCCAGATAATACTTCACGGGCATTACGCGAAGCTCGCACAGAACAATCAGGAGCAGCTCGTCCCGATACCGGCCTTCCGCGGCGAGATCGTCGATGCCACGGGGCTTCTCCTTGCCGGCAACCTCAATACCTACGCACTCTATCTCGTCCCGTATAATTTCCCCACGAACCGTTTTGAACGCGAGGAGCTGCTCAATCGCACCGCGCGTGTGTTCGATGTCGACCTTACGCAGATAAAGCAGAAGATAGCGAAGACGCGGTTCTCCAAATTCGATACGATAGACATTGCTGATGACATCCCCTACGAGAAACTCGTCTATCTCGCCGAACACAACGAGGAATACCCGGGTGTGTACTATAAGAGCCGCGAGATACGCCGCTACACGCTTACGAACACGCTCGCGCATGCGCTCGGCTATGTGCGAACGATAAGCCAGCGGGAGTACGAGCTGCGCCGGGAGGACGGCTACCGCATCGACAGCGTCGTCGGCAAGGACGGCATCGAGCAGTCCTATGACCGTGAACTGCGCGGCATCGACGGGTACAAGAAACGCATCGTTGACGCGCGCAACCGGGTAAAGGAAGAGATAACGCCTGCGAACGGCATACCGATACCGGGCAAAAAGCTCATCCTCTCCATGGATCATCGCATGCAGGCGGTGGCCGAGAAGCTCATGGAGGGATTGTCCGGCGTGCTCATCGTGTCCCGTCCGACGACGGGCGGCATACTCGCTATGGTATCGAGCCCCTGGTACGACCCGAACATGTTCATGGGGAAAAAGATCGACCGTGATATCTATGACCGCATGATGAACGATCCCCTGCATCCGTTCTGGAACAAGGCGATATGCGCCCGCTATCCCGCATCATCGACGTTCAAAGTGCTCGTATCGCTCGCGGGGCTGCAGGAAGGCAAGGTCGATCCCGACCGGACGGTGTTTTGCAGCGGGGGCATGCTCCTTGAGAACAAGTTCTTCAAATGCGAAGGCGAGCACGGCATGCAGAACCTTCTCTACGGCATACAGAATTCATGCAACACCTACTTCTATCATCTCGGGTACGATATCGGCCCGAACATCATACGCAAGTATTCGCTCCTGTTCGGGTACGGTGAAAAGACCGGCGTCGACCTTTCCGGCGAGGCGGTCGGCATGGTCCCGTCACCGGACTGGAAGCGCGAGCAGAAAGGCGAATACTGGTGGGACGGTGATACGCTGCAGTTCGCCATCGGCCAGGGGTATATGCTCGTCACCCCCATCGCCGTTCATAATATGATAAGCGCCGTGGTCAATGACGGCATCGTCTATCGTCCGCATGTGGTCAGGGAAATACGCAATTCCGAGACCGACGAGGTGCTCGTCAATAATGACAGGAAGCTTCTCCGCCGTGTGCCGGTTGATCTTGAGCATTTCCAGCTCGTGAAGCGGGGCCTGCGCATGGTCGTCGAGGGCGGGACAGCACGTTTCGGCGCGTGGTCGCCGTATGTGAAGATAGCGGGGAAGACGGGAACGGCGCAGAACATACACGGGGAGGACCATTCGTGGTTCACCTGCTATGCCCCCTATGACGCAAAGCCCGATGAGCGCACGGTCGCCGTCACGGTGCTTATCGAGCACGGCGGCGGCGGGGGTCTTGCCGCGGCGCCCATTGCCACCGCCATGATACGTTCGCTCTTTGAGAACATCGATGCCGCTGCAATAAAGACCGCCATCATGGAACGCTGGAAAACCGAGCGTGAACGGCGGCGGCTGCTCTATAAGACCGAAACGATACTGGGGGAATGAATGTCCGGAAAGCGCAGAGCGATATTCGTGTTCGACCCGCCGATGTTCCTGTCGATGATATTCCTCATGTTCGCCGGCATCCTGGCGATCTATTCGAGCAATCACAGCAATGCGCACAGCGCCCTGCATAACAGCGCGTATATCCGGCAGATCATCTTCGTGCTCGTGGGACTGGGCATCGTATGGATAATGATGTTCATCAACTATACGAAGATGGTCGAACAGCGCATGATACTGTATGCCGCATCGGTGGTGCTCCTCGTGCTGACGCTCATACCCCATGTCGGGAGGCTCGTCAACGGCTCTCGCAGCTGGATACTCTTCATACAGCCGGCGGAATTCATCAAGCTCGCCGTCATCCTCGTGCTTGCGGGCGTCCTCGATGCCATGGGCGATGAGATACGTACGCTCAAAGGATTCGCGATAGCGCTCGTGATACCGGCAGTGCCGATGGCGCTCATACTGCTGCAGCCGGATTTCGGCACATTCCTCGTCTATGTGCCCATCGCGCTCGTCATGCTTTTTGTCGCCGGCGCCCGCATCCGTTATCTGTTCGGGCTCATCTCCATCGGCGTTGTCGGTCTTGCGGTACCGATGTTCCTCTCATATTCGCGCATGATCAATTCGACGGACAGCATCTTCTTCATATTCTTCTCACATCGCTCCTATATCGCGTATATCGCCTTCCTGTTCGCCTTCCTCGCGGCGCTCCTCGCGGTGATAAATCTCTACGCGAGCAATCGCCGCATCGGTCTTGCCGCGTATGTGTTCTTCATACTGTTCCTGAGCTTCCTTGCGGCCATCATGCTCGATATCACCCTCAAGGAATACCAGAAACAGCGCCTTCTCGTATTCCTCAATCCGGAGTTGAAAAAACTTTCATCCGGGTATAATATCATACAAGCGCTTATCGCCATCGGCTCCGGCGGTCTCATCGGCAGGGGCTTTCTCAAGGGAAGTCAAAGCCAGCTCGATTTCATACCGCAGCAGATGAACGATTTCGTTTTTTCGAACATCGGCGAGGAATGGGGATTCCTCGGTTCGGCGCTCGTGCTCATTGCGTTCTTCATCATCGTGTACCGCGGTATGCGCATCGCGATGCAGTCGAAGGACAAGCTCGGGGCCATGATCGCCGCCGGTATTGCGACGATGTTCCTGTTCCACGTGATGGTGAACATCGGCATGGCGATGGGTGTGATGCCCATCACGGGCATTCCGCTCCCGTTCGTGAGCGCCGGCGGGAGTTCGCTCATCACGTTCGCTGCCGCCCTCGGGGTCCTGTTCAATATCGATATCCGCCGATACGTCCACGGTGACGGCATCGAGCGGGCATAGGAAGACGGCCATGGCCGATGAAAAGAAACGATCAGAGAAGATACTCATCATCGACGACAACGATGATTTCTGCCAGTTCATGAAGCTCCTGCTTGAGACCGAGGGGTATACGGTCATCACGGCGAACAACGGGGACGACGGGCTGCGCCTGGCGATCGACCATCTGCCCGACTGCGTCATACTCGACTATCTCATCCCCTATGTCTCGGGCGTGGAGATAGCGAAAAAATTCAAATCCGATCAGGTGCTGCGCAATATCCCCGTGATATTCCTCACGGCCAATGACAGCAAGGACGCGCTCATACAGGGCATCGACAGCGGCGCGGACGATTATGTCATCAAGACGAACGACTTTGACATCATCAACACGCGCATCAAGGCGATGCTGCGCATGAAGAAACTGCAGGATGCGAACGTGTTCTATATGCGCATGCTCGAGCAGGATATGCTCTATGCGGGGAAGCTCCAGAGCGCGATACTCCAGCACGGTTATACGAGCATTCCCGGCGCAAAGCTCATCGAGGTGTACAAGCCCTACAGCAAGGTCTCCGGCGATTACTACGACGTAAAGAAACTTTCCGAGGATGAATACGCCATCGTCATGGCGGACGTCGCCGGCCACGGTGTTGCCGCGAGCATGCTCACGATATTCGTCAAATCGTTCTTTGAGAACAACGCCGTCGACAAGGACGGGGCGATAAGCCGCCCGGATGAATTCCTCAAGCGGCTCAATCACCTCTTCGTCTCCGAGGGTTTCGACGACAGCTTTTTCACGAGCATATTCTACGCGCTCTATAATAAGAACACCGGGAGGCTCATGTACGCCAAGGCCGGCCACCCGGCGCCGCTCGTATACCGCACGGCGGAGAGGGAGATCACGCCGCTCATTGCGAAGGGCATGCTCATCGGCGTCGTCGATACCGCCACCTACGAACTCGGCGAGACATCGCTTGCCGCGGGCGATACCGCGTTCATTTTCACCGACGGCATTTTCGAGATATTCGGCGCGAACGATGAGATATTCGGCGAGGAGCGCCTCAGCAAGACATTCTCCCGCGAGATGGAAAGCGGCACGCCGCTTGAGCGCATACCCTCGGTCATCATGAACATGGTCAAGCGCTTCTCCCGCGATGATGAACTTCGTGACGATGTGACCATGCTGCTCTTGAGCCGGGAGTAGCGTTCCATCTGCGTACCGCATGAGTGATACCTACCGCGATATAAACGCCCTCTTCACGCCCGGTGCGATCGCATCGATGAGGAGCGCAATAGCCGAGGCCGACGGCAACGAGGTGTATTTCGGCGGCAATTTCACCGAGGGCGCGCTCGTCGGGTTCGCTTCCGTCATAGCCCGCGGCAATCGCTCAGCAGTGCCTGCCATCATCAATTCATCGCTCGAATACGATCTTGTCATCCATAATCACCCCGGCGGGAACCTCTCCCCATCGAACGCGGATGTCGGTGTCGCGAGCGAACTGGGCAATGCGGGCGTGGGCTTCGTCATCATCGACAGCGATGTGAGCGAGATGTATGTCGTCGTCGATCCGCTCATCGCCCCGAAGGCGGAGAAGCTCGATATACCCGGCATACTCTTCCTTTTCACCGAGAACGGCGATCTGAAGAAGTATCTTTCCGCGTACGAGTACCGTCATGAGCAGACGGTCATGGTCGAACGCGTGCTCGAGTCGTTCAATGAGAACACGCATCTCATGGTGGAGGCGGGTACCGGCGTGGGGAAATCGCTCGCGTATCTCGTGCCGGCGATACTGTGGGTCAAGGCGAACAAAGGGCGCATCGTCGTCTCCACGAACACGATAAATCTCCAGCAGCAGATAATCCTCAAGGACCTCCCCGATATCATACGCGCGCTCGCGCCGGAGATACCCTACGCGCTCGTCAAGGGGCGCAACAATTACGTATGCATACGGAAGGTGAAAAGCCTTATCGCCCGGGAACAGGAAGAGGCGGCGCTCGACCTGAAGACCGAAGAGGAGGATTTCATCCGTTCGGTGAACGACTGGCTCTCCGTCACCAGCGACGGGAGCATGAGCGATCTTTCCGAAAAGCCGCGGTCATCGCTCTGGGAACTCGTGCAGTCGGAGGGCGACAGCTGCACCAAGACGAATTGCGACCACTATACGGACTGTTTCTATTACCGGATGAGGAAGGAGATAAACCGCGCGCGCATACTCATCGTCAATCATCACATCCTCTGCGCCGATCTGTCCATCCATGCCGAGACCGGCGGGCGTTTCAATTTCCTCCCGCGCTACGAGAAGGTCGTCATCGACGAAGCGCACAATTTCGAGGAAAGCGCAAGCCGGTATTTCGGCAATGACGGGAGCAAATTCGCCGTCGTGAAGAACATCAATCTCCTCTACAGCCAGCGCGGGACAAAGCGCTTCGGCTATGCCCAGCGGATGCGGCGGCTCATCGAAGGGACGACGGCCATGCCCGCGGCCGATGTGGCCGAATTCGTGACGATGTTCGACCGCAGTTTCATCCCCGCCTGCCAGCACGCGCGCGATGTCCTTGAGCTTCATGCGAAGGCGTTCCTTGCTTATTGCCGCGAACATATCGGCGGCGGGAGCGAGGGGTTCAAATTCCGCGTGAGCGAGGAGTTCTCGCAGACCGACCATTGGCAGAAGAAGGGCACACCCATTCTCCGCGATATCGTGGCGGCGCTCACCGGTTTCGTCAATGCGGCGGAATTCCTGAAGACATCGTTCGTCGATTCGGCGATAACCTACGGCATCGACTATCAGGACACGCTCGCCGGCGCCGTCATCTACATCGACAGGCTCAAATCGCTCGTGACATCGCTCTCATCCGCCATTGCGTATGACGCCGATGAGTTCATACGCTGGTTCGAGGTATCGCTCTCGCGAAAGGGCGCGCTCTATCTCAGCTGGCATCTGACGCCGGTGGAGGTGGCATCGTATCTCAACCGCTTCCTCTATTCGCGATTCGATTCCGTCGTCATGACGAGCGCGACGCTCACCGTCGACAAGAGCTTCTCGTTCTTCGAGGAGCGGCTCGGCCTTACGTTCATCCCCAAGGAGCGTCTTGTCACCGAGCATCTCACCTCGCCCTATGATTATCAGAACAATGCGCGCATGTACGTCGCCACCGATGTGAGCGAGCCCAATGACGGGGCATTCACCGGCGAGATAAGCCGCTATCTCCTTCGCGCCATGGAAGTGACCAAGGGGCGATGCTTCGTGCTCTTTACATCGTTCTCCACGCTCCGCGCCGTGTACGACGCGACGTACGCAAAGCTCACCGCCATGGGGCTCACCGCGCTCACGCAGTCGGGTGAGTATCATCGCAACACGCTCATCGAGATGTTCCGCCAATCCGGCAACAATATCCTCTTCGGCGTCGATTCGTTCTGGGAGGGCGTCGATGTGGTGGGCGATAATCTGCAGATGATCATCATACCGAAGATGCCGTTCTCGGTGCCCACCGATCCGGTGACCGAGGCGCGGCAGGAATACATACGCAGGAAAGGCGGCAATCCCTTCATCGATTATATCATCCCGCTCGCGGTGATAAAGTTCAAACAGGGGTTCGGGCGTCTCATCCGCAGCAAGAAGGACCGCGGCGTCGTGCTTGTGCTCGACAAGCGCATACTCATGAAGAATTACGGCGCGAAATTCATCAACTCACTGCCGGATGTGACGACGGTGCGCGGGGGACTTACGGATATCATCGGGGATATGAACGAGTTCTTCGGGGGATAGCGGACGGTCGAAATACGATCTTCGTCAGCACTGGTACGCGTTCATCTGAAAACCGCCCCATACATGCGCTGCGAAAAGAGCGTGAAGATCTCCGCAGGGATAGAGAATACCGCCGATGCCATGCCGTACACTTCAATAAAGGGTACTCTAGTCCCATCAGGAATGTCCGCGTCACCAATCGGTGCTACGCTGTCATCCGTATCGATGGCGACATCAGCCATTATCGCATTCTCATACGCGGAACGAATAGTCGCGATAAGCCGAGAGCAGATGCTCCGAACCGTTCCCGCCGGTTTTTCTATGGCTTGAGCTATCTCCGACGATGAATATCCATCGGAATAGAGCTGAAGTATATATCGATGGTCAATGGGGAGCGCATTTATCACCGCCTGTGCCGCTTGAAGGCCGGGATTTCCGGCAAAGGATGACGGCGGGAGGTCGGAACTCCCGGTGTTATTGTCCGCAAGCAAGTCAATGCGGAGTATGTCGCTGCAGGAAGTGACCGGCTCGTCAAGCGATACGGTCGCCGCTGCTTCAGCCGCTGCAAGCCTCCGCAGATAGTCGTTGCGGGTATTGATGGCTATTACATATATCCAAAGCTTAAGGCTCCCGCGAGCGGGATCATATCGCTCTATCGCGCCTATGACCTTGGCCAGAACGTCACAGGACAATTCTTCGGCGTCGGACGTATCGTTCACCCATTGCCCGAAGAGATGGCGGATATAGCCGAAATACTTTTCCTGGAAGAGGCGATAGCAGCGCATATTATTCTGGCGTATCCCGGAGATGAGGATGATGTCGTCAGCCGGCACGGCCGGTATTGTGTTCGGGGTTCCCATATATCGATCCGTATAATTATCAGAAAATTATTTGCAACACTCTTTCGTATACAATATCGTAAGGACACGAAGAAAAGTCAAGCGCGCTGATGAATTTTTCGTGAAATCCTGCAAAATAAAAACAGGAGGTGCTTTATGGCACTTACAAAGACACAGACGATCGGATTTTGCGAAGGGGTCATTGAATTCCTCGCAAGCAACAAGGATGCACTTGCCGCGAAAGGCGTCAACGCGGATACGTGGATCGCTGAACTGCGGACGCGGACGACCGACACGGTCAAGACGGAAGCCGAGCACGAAGCGCTCAAGGCGAAACTTCGTGACACTACCGCTTCGACAAGGGCGACGGCCGACATTGCGTATCGGAACGCATCGTCCAGGCTCAACGGAGCTATGGGCGCTCTCGGGAACGAGACCGAGGTTGCGATCCAGGCCGCACGCCTGCGGAGCAAGATCTCCCGGAAGAACCGGAAGATCGTCGATGCCGCCGTGAACAATGCGGCGTAGCGCAGGTCCCGGATCGTTCGATGCACCCTGTTCGGAATACTCCGATGCATAGGAGTATCACCGGGCAGGGTGTTTTTATTTGTTGGAAAAAACAACCCCTATCCCCCGACCCCTTTCCGTAGCGGCTTTGGCCATCCATGGCCGCCGCCAGCTGCGCCATCCTTGGCGCACGCCTTCAAAAGGGGAGCCGAGTTGATTTTTATAAAGAACAAATAGAAATTGGCAGGGATAGGGGTTGCTTCTATAATTGCACTTACACTCGACGCATCTTCCAGCGTCCCCATGAACTATTCCCTCTCACCGAAACATCTCCGACCAGAGAATAACCGATATTCCTGCTCGAAGGAGTTCTATTCCCGTTC
>JBBTBY010000006.1 GCA_038043445.1 Spirochaetota bacterium | reverse complement strand
GTGTTCGTAGCGTGGTACATATAGACGCCGCCGCCGGTCGGAGCGTAATTGCTCCGGAGCGCCGCGTTTATCACCGTTGAAATGGGGAGATACAAATAGATCCCGCCCCCGGATCCGGCGGTATTATTTGCGATGGTAGAGTTCACCGTCGTGTTACTACCGGTGAAAACGACGATACCGCCGCCGATACCGCCGCTATTGTACGCCACGAGGGCGTTAACGGTAGTGTTGAAATTATTCATTACCAAAAGCCCGCCGGCAGTACCGGACGCAGTATTACTTACGATAATACCGTTTATCGTATTCCCGCGTCCGTCGAACAGATATACACCGCCGGCGTCAACAGCGCTGTTGTTTGCGACCGTCGCGTTCACCGTACAGTTGGTAGAAAAATTCAAGTTGATGCCGCCGCTGGAGCCCGCGCTGTTGCTGCACACCGACGCTGTCACCGTAACGTTGGAACTCCCGGCAATATACACCCCGCCGCCGCCGGTGTTCGCTCTATTGCTCATCATCACCCCGCTCACCGTACCACCCTGTGATGCGTAGTATAATACGCCGCCGGCGTTCTCGGAATAATTACTGAAGATGAATGCGTTGATATCGATGTCGCGTCCGTCCAGAACGCCGCCGCCGCCGCCGCTCGCTGCCGCGATGCAGTTGCTTACCGTGCCGCCGATGGAATTCGAAATACCCGAAGCAGAATAAAAGCCGCCGCCGATGTTCGAGGATACGCAATTGATGACGGCTGCAGTGATCGCCACGTTCGTGCATTCATTGAGAGACAGGCCGCCGCCGTTCGTCGAGCTGCAATTGCTCACAATAATGTTCGAAAGAAGACTCTGCTTTACGCTGAGGAGCAGAATGCCCGTGCCTTCAAACTGCGGCACAACGGTATTCGTTCCGCCGCGCCGTATCACAAAATTGCTCAGCGCAAGATTGGTGAGATTCGCGATATACATGAGCCGGTTGGCAATGGCAGCAGAGCCGCCGTCAAGTGTGGTATATCCCGTCACCGATGTGAACGCCGCATCATACCCGCCGATGATGCGGAGATTATTCTTATTCGTGATGAACACGCCGTTGGTAATGGCAAGCGCATTCAACTGGCCGTTACGCGTAAGATTCGCAGCAAGCACGCGCACCTCATCCCCAGCACTCGCGCCATCCACCGCCGACTGAAAATCGAAATAAAGAATCCCCTTATTCGTATTCGACGCTATCATCATCTGCGGCATGACGATATTCCACCGGGCGTTCGTCGCATCATGCCAGATATGCCCTTTGGTGTTCAGTATGTCGATGCGGTCATTTGAAACGATCTGTCCGCCGAAATCCCTGTAGAGATATTTCAATGAGTTCGTGTAGAAACAGTTCGATGACAGCACATGGTTCGTTAACTCCCCCATTGATTCAATAATTGCATACGCATTTACCCCGCCGCCGATGAACACACAATTCGATATGGTCACCGGATACCGTACGGCCGTGGACATGCAGTTCGTGAAATGAAGCGTCGCATTGGTCACCGTGCCGTAATTGTTCGAGAAAAAACAATTGGTGATGTAGTTATTCGATCCTTGCTCGACCGCAATGCCGCCCCCCGCCAAGTCCGCAGTATTGCCCAGAAACGTCCCGCACAAGGCATTGTTATAGCCGCGCTGAATAAATACCGCACCTCCGTCTCTTCCTGAAATATTGCCAATAGCCGTGATATTTACACGGATATTCGTTGAGTCGTTGAGTCCAAAGCCGCCGCAATCACTTGTCGCCTTGTTGCTGATGAATGCCCCAGCTACTGTTCCATCCTTGACCCCGTACAGATCAAATCCGCCGACACCCACGGCCGAAGTATTACTGATAAATGTTGCGTTCACTGTCACATTCGATCCAAAAAACAGCCATCCGCCCCCGATATTACCGCTTGAAGAATTGCTTGCCACTGTGCCGTATAATGAGAAGCTGTAGCTGTAATTCATATCGACGCCTGCGCCCGTTCCGACATTGTTCGCTACCGTGGCGTTAATAGTGAAATTCGTTGTGGCATATCCGTAAACGCCGCCGCCTTCGGTTGCGGCAATATTATCTTTAATGACCCCAAGCAAATTGCAGTTGGTCACACTGCCGATATAGACGCCGCCGCCATACTGTCTTGCTTTGTTGCTTGAAATCGTTGCATTCACCATTATTGCATTGGCATTCGTTACGAATACGCCGCCGCCATTTATTGCAGTATTGTTCGAGATAAAACCGGCAACAGTGTTGTTCGTACCCGGGCCGACATACACCCCCCCGCCGATATTCGAAGCAAAACAATTCAGCACCGCTGCACTTACCGTAGTATTGGTCACGCATCCTAGAAATATGCCGCCGCCATTCGATGAAACGCAATTGCTCACGATGATGTTCGATATCCAGCACGAGTCAATGTTGGAGGCAAAGAACCCCGTTCCGTTCTGGTTCATCACCGGGGATGCCGCATTTGACCCGCCTCCCTGCATAACAAATCCGTCGAAAACCAGGTTCGTGAGGTTGGCTATATACACAAGGCGATTCGTGCCAAAACTACCGCCGACAAGCGCTGTGTACACACCCACCTGCGGTGCGAATGCCGCATCACACCCGCCGATGATGCGCAAGTTGTTCTTGTTCGTTATAAATACGCCGTTGGTGACCGATAGAGCGTTCAATTGCTCGGCGCTTCGCGTGAGAACGATATCCCGCACCCGTATCTCATCGCCGGGACTCGCACCATTGATGGCCGCCTGCATGTCCAGGTACAACATACCCAAGTTCGTATTCGACGCGACAAAAGGTCTCGGCATGACGATGTTAAGCGCGGCATTCGTCGCATCATGCTTGTAGTATTTGCCAATGTTCAGCTGACTCACCTGATCGTTCGATATAATCCGTGCGCCGAAATCCACATAGAGATATTTGAGCGTGTTCGTATAGAAGCAATTCGACACGATCACATGATTGGTCATTTCCGCAGCGATCTCGAGCATCGGAATGGCGTTATTCCCCGCGCCGAAGAATGTGCAGTTCGATATAGTCACCGGATAACGAACCGCGGCGACATTGGAGAAGTAGAGTGTCGCGTTCGTAACCGATGCTGTGTTGTTCGAGAAATAACAGTTTGTTATATAATTGTTCGACCCGCTGTAGAAAAACAGTGCCCCGCCGTAACTCGCGGCATTGCTCACCACCGTTCCACATACGCTGCTGTTCGTGTTCTGATCGAAATATACAGCCCCGCCCATGAGGGCTTTATTGCTCGCGATAGTACCCGCTATCAAATACCGGCTCCCGCCAAACAGATATATGCCGCCGCCGTTGCTCAAAGAGCTGTTGTACGCATTATACCCGGTCATTTGAACGTTATCGTTTTTTTCACTGATGTATATGCCGCCGCCGTTGCTCATCGCGCTGTTGCTTACAATACTGCCGTTGATAAAGATATTGGTATTTGAAATAGCGAGCAAGATCCCGGCGCCGAATAATGCGCTGTTATTCGCTATAGTTGCGTTAAAGGTAATATTCGTCGATGTCTCCATGAATACACCGCCGCCGCCGGCCGTTACGCTGTTATGTATCACATCGCCGCCGATGACACAGAGTACCGAGGCTGCCACGCCGAGTCCGCCACCCATTACAGCATTATTATACGCAATGACCCCGCTCACTCTGATGTTTGTACTTTGGCTGAACAAAGCACCGCCATGTGCCATGGCGTTATTGCTGACCAACACCGCGCTCACATTATTGCTGGTGCCGTAGGCCATTATGAGGCCGCCGGCTGCAAAGGCGGCGCGGTTGCTCGCCACCGTTCCACTCAGGGTACAGTTTGTCGCGAACAGCAGCGCAACGCCGCCGGCGTTATTGATCGAATTGTTGCTGAGAACGGTCAGATCAAATAGACTATTCGTTAGATTCCACCCGAACACACCGCCGCCGTATACCTCCGCGACATTGCTCTTCGTTGACCCGGTAAATATGTTGTTATAACACGCTTCGGCTAATAACCCGCCGCCGAAATTTGACGCTGCGCACCGGAATATATCCGCCGCGATATAGTTGTTCGTAGCTATGCGTACGAACATGCCGCCGCCGTTGTACGACACGCAATTGCTGACGATGATATTCGATAGAAAGCATTGATGCGCGTTGGAGAACATCACCCCCGATCCATCGGGAAGCACTGCTGTTGCCGCATTGTTCGAACCCCCGCGTTTTATCGCAAAACCGCTGAAGGTTAGATTCGAAAGATTTGCTATATAGACAACGCGGTTTGAGAGCGGCCCGATACCCCCGCCGTCAAGCGTCGTGTATACCCCCGCCTGAAGCGCGAATGCCGCATCGCACCCGCCGATGATACGCAGATTGTTCTTGTTCGTAATGAATACACCGTTGGTGACCGACAGCGCGTTCAATTGCTCGGCACTTCGCGTGAGAACGATATCCCGCACCCGTATCTCATCGCCGGGGCTCGCACCATTGATGGCCGCCTGCATGTCCAGGTACAACATGCCCGAGCTCGTATTCGACGCGATCAGAGGTCTCGGCATGACGATGTTACGCGCGGCGTTCGTCGCATCATGCTTGAAATATTTTCCGATATTCAGCTGGCTTACCTGATCGTTCGATATTATCGGACCGCCATAATCCACATACAGATATTTCAGCGTGTTCGTATAAAAGCAGTTGGATACGATCACATGATTGGTCATTTCCGCCGTCTGCTCGAACATCGGTATTGCATTATTCCCGCCGCCGTAGAATACGCAGTTCGATATGGTCACCGGATACATTACCGCGGTTACATTGGTAAAATGGAGCGTCGCATTCGTAACCGTCGATATGTTATTCGAAAAAAAGCAATTCATTATCATCGTATTCGTACCGGCTGAAACACAAATGCCCCCGCCCATATATCCGGAGTTATTGCTGACAAATGAACCGGAAACGAACGAATCCACCGTATTGTTGACATACATGCCGCCGCCGGACATGGTCGCGTAGTTACTCGCCACTTGCGCCGATACCGTAATGTTCGTGCAGTCCTCGATGCACACACCGCCGCCAAATCTCACCGACGTGTTGTTCACCACCGTGCCGGCGATAGTAATATTCGAGCACGCGAAGACGCGTACCCCGCCACCGCCATTAACCCCGGCAATTGATGCGTTATTCACGACGGTTGAATTCAAAGTGACGTTTATCGATTCTTTAAGAAATACCCCGCCGCCCCCGAACGCATCTGCATTGTTACTGATAATATCACCGCCGATAAGGACATTCGTACATAATTGAACGCCTATACCCCCTGCCGTCCCTGCAAAATTACTTCTCGCCTGAATATGCAG
>JBBTBY010000005.1 GCA_038043445.1 Spirochaetota bacterium | reverse complement strand
TATTATCTTCCCCGGCATGGCGCCGATATACGTACGGCGATGGCCTTTTATCTCCGCCTCATCGCGCATGCCGCCGAGCGAGAAACGGAAGAATTTGCGGTTAAGCGATCCCGCTATCGATTTCCCCATCGAAGTCTTCCCCACGCCGGGGGGGCCGACGAGACAGATGATGGAACCCTTTGTCCCCGGCTTGAGCTTGCGGACGGCGAGGAATTCCAGGATGCGTTCTTTCACATCATCGAGGCCGTAATGGTCGGCGTCAAGTATCTTTTTCGCTTTTTTGAGATCGATGGATTCCGTGCTTTCCGTATTCCACGGCAAGGTGAGCGCCGTTTCGAGATAATTGCGCGTGATGGCGAATTCCGGCGAGTGACTGTCGGTCATCTCGAATTTCTCTATTTCCTGCGTCATCTTCTCGAGCACTTCCTCGTTGACCTTGAGCTCGGAGATTATCTTCTTGAAGCGTTCGAGCGTTTTTGTGCGTTCGTCGGTGGCCACCCCGAGCTCTTTCTGTATCTCCTTCAGCTGTTCGCGGAGAAAATAATCGCGCTGCTGCTTCTGCACCGTCTCGTTTATCTTGCCCTGAATCTTGTGCTGTATCTTGACTATCTCTTTCTCTTTTCTGACAAGGTCAAGCACTTTGTGCATGCGTTCGCGCACGTCGTATGTCTCAAGTATCTCCTGCTGCTTCGAGCGCTCGACATTGAGCATGGAAGTGATGAAGTCGGCGAGCTTGCCCGGCTCGTCCACATTCACCATGGTCAATCGCATCTCCTCGGTAAAGAGCGGGTTGTCCTCGGATACTTCCTTCACCTCGGCGATGAGCGCGCGGGTGAACGCTTTCATTTCAAGCGCATCGTCATCGGTCTTGATCGTGGTCACATCCGGGATGTAGAGCGGTTCGACGCGTATGAAGGGGGAGAACGATTCGAATTTAAGTATCTTGTAGCGGCGTATCGAATTGATAAGTATGTTGACGCCATTGTCGGGAAGATTGAGCTTCTTGAATATCTTGGCTACAACCCCGGTCTTGTAGAGCGACGATTCGGCGAGATCGGTCTCTTCGTTGGTGCTCTCGTCCATAAGGAGATTGAGCCCGAGGAAACCGTGATTATTATCGATGGCATCGTTGATCGCTTCGATGTACCGCCCCGGGCCGACGACGAGCGGGGTGTAAAGCCCGGGGAATATCGGCTTCGTTTTTATGGGGATGACGTTTATCCGCGCCGGCAGCCTCTCCTCAACGAGCACGAGGGGCTGGGGTTCATCTTGCTTTTCTTCCATGGAAAGGGCCGACCTCAATAGAGTGATTCGTATCTCACACGATACAGTAACCGTGCCGCTCAAGCCATAGTCAAAACCGGCGTTTCGAGCGGTTTTGGTACTATATTATAAATACGGCCTTTGTCAATAAATCCAGGCGCCCCAAATCCATGCAAAAGGATGAAGAGAAACCACGAAGTTCACGGAGAAAAGGCAGAGAAAGAGCAGAAGGGGAGCCGAACATTTTCATTCGAAATGTGAAATCTGCGTATCATCCTCCGCGCAAATGGAAAGAGAAAACCACGAAACACACGAAAAGTACGAAAGCGGATACGATTTTCGGTATTCGATTTCCTTGCATTTTTTCGTGTCTTTCGTGATTTTCGCGGTTCGTTATTTCTCCCGCTCGGTATTTGTTTTTGATCCCGTACACGCGAATGCATGCCGTATGATTATACGTTCGCTTTCTGTTCTATCTCGATTTGAAAGGGAGGGGCTCCTTCCTCCACAGATAAAAACAATTCCTTTTCAGGCAATGGAATCCCGATAAAGCGGCATTATCATAGTGCAAGGAGATACCAATGATGACCATTTCGGAAAAGTTCCCGCGATATACCGAGCATGACCCGCTTGTGCCGACCTGGTGCGTAACCCCGGATGCCGGCGGGTCGATACACCGCTTTTTTGATACATCGCCGATAAGCCCATCGGGGCGATATCTCGCGGTGTTCCGCATGCCCTTCGAGGACAGGCAGCCGGGGCCGGGCGACGCGGGCGAGGTGTGCATCATCGATCTCGCCGAGGGAACGGAGAAGATAGTCGCGAAGAGTTGCGGTTGGGAGCCGCAGATGGGTGCAAATATCAATTGGGGCGCCGATGACCATACGCTTTTTTTCAACGATGTCGATACGACGACCTGGAAGCCGTTCGCATGGAAGCTCGATCCCGTGAGCGGAAGCCGTGTGCGGATGGATGGAACGGTATACCACGCATCACCGGACGGACGCTGGCTCATATCGGCGAACATGTCCACCATGCGGAAGACCCAGCCCGGCTACGGCGTCCGCATACCCGATGAGCAGGTACGGTGGAACAAAGGGCCTTCGGCCGATGATGGGTTTTTTATCACGGACACATCGAGCGGCCGCTCACGGCTCCTTATCTCGATACGCGATATGCTTGAGCGCGCAGCACCGCGCGTGAACATCGGTGATGCATCGCAGTATGAGATATACGGCTTTCACAGTAAATTCAATCCGCAGGGGACGAGGCTCATGCTGAGCCTCCGCTGGTTCCCGTTCCACGACACACCGCGTTTCAATATGTTCGCAGAGGCGTACAAAGAAGTTCGTTATGCCTGGGTGACCATCGGTGTTGACGGCAGTGAGCCGCATTGTGCTGTCGGTCCCGAGCAGTGGGAGAAGGGAGGGCATCATGCCACTTGGTTCCCGGACGGCAGACATATTTCCATGAACTTGAACATCGACCGCGATGTGCTCCGATTTGTGCAGGTCCATGAGGACGGGACGGCTCTCAGGAAGATACGCGATGACCTGATCGGATCGGGGCATCCCACGATACATCCGAACGGACGCCACCTGCTTACCGATACTTACACGAAGGAAAAGACGGCATTCGGCGACGGTACGATACCCCTGCGCTGGATAGAGCTTGCCACGGGAAATGAGGTATGCGCGGTTCGTATCAATGCCGCACAGCCGTGTCCCGATGCGGTGATGCGCATCGACCCGCACCCGGCCTGGGACCGCACGTGGCGATATGTGACGTTCAATGCATTCGTCGGCGGAACGAGGCGTGTGTTCGTGGCGGACTTCGGCGATATGCTGAAACAGTAAGCGCGGTTCTGTTCGCTTGCTTTCCGGCATGCTTTGGGATATTATGTATACATGGAGATATCGCTCAATCGACTGCGGTTGACCTCCGCACCGGATAATGGCCGCCCGCGGCAAGCGGTGCGCGAGAAGGAGTTCACGCTTACCGGTGTCGATAAACAGCTCCTTGAGAAACTGAACCGCGAAGAGATAGCGCGTGTGGAGAAAAGCGCCGATGAGCAGCGGAGCTATCTCAAGTCGCTCGGGTTCGATACGTATCTTGTCGGTTATGTGAACGGCTACGGCGCCGTTACCGTCGATCTGAGTTCCACAAGCTACGGCTTTGTCAATGTGAACAAACAGGCGTAACGTGCGTTCGCGATGTTACCGCGGCCGCGCGATGACGACACGGAATCCGTTCTCGAAACTAGCCGTGCTCGGTGCTACATAATTCCTCGCAGCAGTACGCAGCGTATTGTTCTGTTCGGATATGCATCCGCCGCGCATGACGCGGTATTCTCCGGCGAAAGGGCCGCTCGGGTCCTTTATAGTTTTCGCATCATAATATCCGTAAAAGTCGAAGCACCATTCATAGACATTGCCGGCCGTATCATACAGTCCGAACGGATTGGGCTTTTTCGTACCGACGGGATGCGTGCGTCCCGTGCAGTTCGCATAATTCCAGGCATAGTCGCCGTTGATAGCGGCGCCCCAGAAGAAGTGCGTTGTCGTTCCGGCGCGTGCGGCATATTCCCATTCCGCCTCGAAGGGAAGGCGATATCCGCCCGCCCGCGGCAGCACTGAGGTGCCGGTAAGTTCGATGCGTCCCGTGCGGTAGATGGTACTCCGCGCACTCGTCGTATAATAGCATACCGGTCGCTTTTCCATTTCAGACGCGGCATTGCACCACTTTATCGCATCGTACCAGCTGACGCCGGTCACCGGTTCGTTGTCCGTGTGTTCGCTCGTGTCGAGGAAGTGGCCGCCCTTAGTGCCGGTATTGTCAAAACGATAGCCGCGGGAGAGTGCCCAGGAGTATACGCGCTGCCACTCGCTGTATGTCACCTCATGCGCACCGATGGAAAATGGACCGACCGTTACCGTACGTATCGGTTTCTCAGTGTACTCGATGGGAGAGCCCATGGTGAATGTACCGCCCGGCAATGGTATCATGATCATTTCGTTCGACGCGGGCGTAAGGAGCGTTGGAACGATGATGCATGCGGTCACGAAGCGGCGCATCGTCGTCATAGAAGCTTGCCCGATATGTATTTTGCCAGACGCGCCCGCGCCACGAGCGTGAACCGCGATGAACGCACTGCCGGTATGTTCACATCGAACGGCAGGAACTCGAATTCCTTCGCCAGATTGACGGTGAAGCCGTAGAAGATATGTTCATGCGTCTGCAGCACCGATACGGTACCGTCCTTCCGGAGCGGCTTCATGCGCATCGGTGTCCCTTCGCTGAACGTGAACTCTTCATCGCGCAGGCGGTCGTAATCGAGCCATATGAAATCGAACGGCCTGTCCTTCGGCGCACGGCGCAGCGCATAGAGGGCGGTGATGACGTCCATGGCCCGCGGCGGCAGATGTATCTTCTTGCCGCTCGGATTGCGGCGATCGGTATAGACGCCGATGCGTTTCTCGACATCGATATCGAAGGTGATGTCGTTCGACCATTTCCCCTGACGCACCTGGTAGACCACGCGATGCGGCGTGAACGTGGATGCATCGAACCAGGATTGAAAGACATTATTGAACGGGAATATCGGCCGTATGATGTCGGCTGCCCTGATGCGGACGACGGCATGATGGAGGAGCGTGCCGCGCATATTGGTCGTGCCGATCATCTCAAGTTCTATGGTGCCGACCTTGCCGGAAAGGCCGAATTCAGGAAGCTCTATGGCCAGGTCATAGAAGCATTTTTCACCGGGGGTGAAGGCAGCGAGCGTGAACGATGCCACTGCGAAGAGCACAATGGTTCTCTGCATCACTCCCTCCGGAACATCACTTCGGGAATACGCCGCTGTCAGACCACTTCTTCCTGAGCGCGTTCATGAATGCATCGCCGCGCGCAAGTTTGTCGGGGTATTCGCGGACGTCGGCCTCGTTCTTCCATTTCCGCGTGGCGTCGACGCCGAGCTTTCCGCCCACTGCGGCGCGCGGGGCTGCGTGATCAAGCTCGTCAAGCGGTCCCTCGCCGAACACAAGATCGCGTTTCGGGTCTATGTTGTTCAGCATCACCCAAAGCGCTTCGCGATCGTTCTCCACATCCACATCCGAATCGACGACGACGATGACCTTTGTGAGCATCATCATCCCGAGGCCCCAGAGGCCGTAGATGACCTTCTTTGCATGCGAGGGGAATTCCTTTTTTATCGATACGAACACGAAGTTGTGGAACACGCCCCACGACGGCATCGAATAGTTCACTATCTCCGGGAGCATCATCTGTATCACCGGAAGGAAAATGCGCTCGGTCATGTAGCCGAGATAGTAATCCTCCATCGGCGGTACGCCCACGACCGTGGCGGGGTATATCGGTTTTTTGCAGGATGTTATCGCTTCGAGATGGAAGACGGGATAGTCGTCGGCGAGTGAGTAATAGCCGGTGTGATCGCCGAACGGGCCTTCGCGTCGGAGCGGCTCTGTCGTGTCGACATAGCCTTCGAGAATGATCTCGCAATCAGCGGGGATGAGGAGGTCGTTCGTCACGGCTTTTGTGACACGGACGTTCTCGCTGCGGAGGAATCCGGTGAACGCGTATTCATCTATCTGCGGGGGGAGCGGGGCAGTGGATGCGTATACGAGCGCGGGCGAGCCTCCCAAGGCGACGCAGACGGGCATTTTCTGTATGCCCATTTCCTGATGTTCGCGATAATGACGCGCGCCGACCTTATGTCGATGCCAATGCATGCCCGTAGTACGCGCATCGAATTTCTGCATGCGGTACATGCCGATGTTGTACGTCCCATCCTTGGGGCTTTTTGTTATCACCATGGGGAGCGTTATGAACGGTCCACCGTCGCCCTCCCAGCAATGGAGTATCGGGAGCGTATCGAGCGAGGCCTCCTTCGTATGGACGACTTCCTGCGCATAACCGCCGTTCACTTTCTTCGGGGGGAGCGCAAGGAGGTCCTTCGCCTCACCGATGAGGGAGAGCATGTTCGAGAGGCCGCCGCGCATTTTCACGATATCAAAAAGCGAGCGTATGCGTGCCGGTATCGCGGCGAGATCGTCGACGCCGAAGGCGAGTTTCAGGCGCTCGAACGAACCGAAGAGATTGACCGCGAGTGGCTGTGATGAGCCTTCGACATGTGTGAAAAGCATCGCCTTTCCGCCGTTGGGCTCTTTCATCATGCGTTCAGCGAGCGCAGGTATCTCAAGGCGGGCGGAGGCCTCTTTCTCGATGGTGATAAGTTCGTTCCTGTCCCGAAGGAGCTCGATGAATTCTCGTATCGTCTGGGGAGAAGTGCTCATGACCTGTCCAATAATTACTGTTCGCCAAGTATACTATGCCCCGTGGGCGTGTCAATAAATAGGAACGCCGCGGTCGCCCGCGGCGTTCCAAGCGGCATGCGCCTATTTCTTTTTCGCTTCTTTCGTAAGGTCTATCTCACCCGCGCATTTTATCTCACCGAGATTATACTCTTTGCGGTTCCCATAGAACTCTTCGAATATCCCTTTCTCTGTGACCAATTCGAATGCATCGGCAGAAAAGAGTCTCGGCCGAACGACAACGAAGGCGTCCTCGCTCGCATTGACCGTTATTTCCTTCGTGAATTCAAGCGTCTTGTCCGCCTGTTTCGTCTTTATCGTGTATTTGTGCGCGCCTGCTTTCAGGTATATGGCACCGTACTGCAGCTTGTATGTTGCGACCTCTTTGCCGTCGACCTCGATCTTTGAGCCAAGTGCGGTGAGCGTCATGATGTAGATGGCGGCGCTTTCCTTCGGGCGATTGCTGAAATCGTCCTTGAAATTGTCGCCGAACAATCCCGCCATGAGAAGTGCACTCGATACAAAGCACAGTGCCGACACGATCACGATCGATCTTCCAGGGTTCTTCATCGTCAGTCCTCCTGCCATTCGAATGGGCATGGAATGCGGTCTTCCATGGTCACGAGCACGAAGCGATATCTGTCGGTACATAACCATTGGCCCGTGGTAGAGTGATATTACCATTCTGCGCCGAATTTGCAATGTATCGGCGTGCTTTGGTCCGTCGCTGCCTTATATTGATGCGAGCACTCGTACGCCGAACGGCTCAAGATCGAGCGTCCCGCGAACGGTGCCGCCGGCGAGCATATCGGTGAATTCCTTGCCGAGAGCGACCTGCTTGTTCGTATCGGTGAAATTCATGACGAACACGAAGCGGCTCTTTCCGTCGGTGCGATAATGCGCGGTCACCCCCTCTGGAAGCTCGGTGTCGAGCGAGCGTGTGAGCGATGATCCATCGCTTATGCCGCGGTAGAAGTCGTCGAGGAAGCGCTGCTCCATGCGTGCGGCGAGATAATATGCTTTCCCTTTGCCGATCGAGTTCACGGTAAGCGCCGGGTTGCCCGCATAGAAGTCCTTTTCGTAGGTGCCGATCACCTGTGCGCCTTCGGCATGGACTTGATCGCAGAAGAGGCGCGCTTCGTAGGTGCCGGAGAGACCAAGATCGTTCTTTCCCATGACGATGCCGTTCTTCTCGCCGGCGCTTATCGCATCGATCTCCTCGCTCCAGATGCCGAGCGTCTTTCTGAGCGGTCCGGGCCAGCCGCCGAGAAAGCACAGGTCATGCTCATCGACGATGCCGGAGAGATACGTCGTTACGAAGGCGCCTCCCTTCTCGACGAATGAAGCGATGCGTTCGCCGACGCCGGGCTTCACCATGTAGAGCATAGGCGCGATGATGAGCTTGTATCTGCCGAGGTCTTCGTTCATATCGATGACGTCGACGGGAATGCCGCGGCGCCAGAACGAGCGATAGTGATCGACGCATTCATCGGGATATTTCCGTTCGCCGTCATTGCGCACGCCGCAGAAGTCGTCGATGGCCCAGCGATTCTCCCAATCGTAGATGATGGCGGTCTCCGCCGGTGTTGTCGTGCCGACGACAGCATCGAGTTTCGTGAGCGCCTCGCCGACCGATGTCACATCGCGGAATACTCGTGTGTTCTCGTGTCCGACATGGTCGACCACGGCGCCGTGGAATTTCTCCCACGAACCGCGGCTCTTCCGGTATTGGAAATACTGTACCGTATCGGACCCGTGCGCTACCGCCTGGAGCGATGCAAGCTTGTGCATGCCGGGCCTGCGGAGCTTCGCCGCACGCTGACCGTTCGTCGGACTTGGTGCGCTTTCCATGAGCATGAAGGGTTTTCCCTGCTTGAGAGAGCGATTGAGATTGTGCACGAAAGCGAAATATTCAGCGATCGTCTGTTCGCTCTGCCCGCTCTCATGCCACGGCGGATACTCGTCCCAGGAAACGATGTCCAGATGCGGCGCGAGCTTCCAGTAGTCCAGACCGGTGTAGAACCCCATGAGATTCGTCGTCACCGGGACGTCAGTGGTTATGCCCTTCAGCGAGTCTATCTCCATCTTCATGAAATCGACGGTCTGATGCGTCACGAAGCGTTTCCAGTCGAGATTATGGCAGTGTACGGACTTTTCGCCGATCGGCGAGGGCGATTCTATCTGCGACCAGTCCGTATAGATGTGGCTCCAGAACGTTGTCCACCACGCTTTGTTGAGTGCATCAATATCGTTATGGTAGCGCGTCTTAAGCCAGGAACGAAATGCTTCCTGGCAGAGCTCGCAATGGCATTCACCGCCGTATTCGTTGGACAGATGCCAGACAAGGAGCGCCTTGTGATCCTTATATCGCTTTGCCATGCGCGTATTCATCTCGCGCACCTTTTTTCGGTATATCGGCGAGGTGTAGCAGTGATTATGCCTGAGCCCGTGCAGATTGCGCCTGCGCTCGCCCGTTACGCGGAGCACTTCGGGGTATTTCTGCGAGAGCCACGCGGGGCGCGCGCCGGACGGCGTGGCGAGCACGGCGTACATGCCGTTCTTCTCGAGCGTGTCCATGATGCGGTCAAGCCAGTCGAACGTGTACTTGCCATCGCTCGGTTCAAGCGCCGTCCAGGCGAATATGGCTATGCTCATCGCATTGATATGAGCGAGTTTCGCCAGCCGGAAGTCCTCGTGTATTATCTCCGGCAGGTGAAGCCATTGGTCGGGATTGTAATCCCCGCCATGCAGCATGTGCGGATAGCGCGGGTTTATAGACGGGTAACGGTCCATGGGGAACTCCTTGGCGGATATTGTAGTGATGGTTCGGACAAAAGACAAGAAGCGGCGTTCGTTTTTTTTCTGGACAATAGTGCGCAGAACAGGGACAATCGTGCGATTACTTGCGCTTGCCCCGTGCATCATATTTTGTGCGGATGCTGTGGTAGTCCTTGGTGGGGTCGTAGGTGCAGAACCGGTCCTTGCCGGCGAGCTTTGCGTCGTAGAGGGCGTCATCGACCTCGCGCTGCAGCGTGAGGTATTTTTCCTTCATAGTGCTGTCGCTTATTTCCTTGAGGCTCATCGACGGTATCTTCATCATACTGACACCGCCGCTTATCGTCGGGCGTATCGTGTCGCCGTTGAAATCGTACTTGAGCTGACGCATGGCGCCGTAGATACGGTCGAGGTAGACGCCGGCACCGGCGAGATCGGTGGCGGGGAGGAGCACATCGAATTCCTCGCCGCCGAAACGGATGGGATAATCCGTCGGGCGCGACGCGGTGCGCAGTATCTTCGCCACATCGATGAGGACGATATCGCCTTTATCGTGGCCGTACTTGTTGTTGAGGTGCGAGAAGTTATCGATGTCGAAGCGTATGTACGATATCTTGAAATCATCGTTGAGGGTAGGGCGGTCGAGCACACGCGATGCGGTCTTGACGATCATCGTGATGTAATCGTCCTTGTATTTGAGCAGGTTGGTCTTTTCATCGATGTTCACGCGCTCTTCGAGCACGGCGATCTTATCGAGCAAAGAGTAGTATTCGAGTTCCATGACGCGAAGAGCATCGATCGTGGTCTCTTCGACGACATCGTGCTCAAGCAGATGCCGCATGACCTCGATCGCTTTCAGACTGAATTTACTTAATTCCTTCATGCGTCCGTTCCCCGCTGTATAACCGGTCCGGTATTATGTTAATGATGATGGTATATTATTTTCATATTTTTGCAATCCCCTTGCGGAAACGGCGGCATCCGCTATAATATCGCCGCTTCATCGATGCAAGGATACAATGATATGCTCATCGTCCGGTGCGCGGCACTTCTTTTCGTCATCCAATCCTGTTTTGCGGCAAGCAATACGGTGTTCATCCTCTGCTATCATTCATTCATAGGGCAGGCGAGCAAGTCCTATACCGATATACCGCTTGCGGACTTTCGGGCGCAGATGAACGAGATCGCATCCGCTGGTTTCCGATTCGTATCGTATCCTGATATCACCAACGGTTCGGTCTCCGGCAGGACGAATGTGCTTATCACGATAGACGACGGCTACCGTACGCTCATTACGGCATATACCAATGTGCTTCGGCCGCTCGGCGTCCGCCCGGTGCTGGCCATATACCCGGGGATAATCGGTGTCGGGAGCGCGTTCCTCACCTGGGGCGAGCTCAAAGCGCTCGCTGACGATGGGTGTACCATAGCGTCGCATGGTTATGATCATGAGCGCGTGAACAATGACCTCTTCATCACGCTCCCGCAGGTGTTCTCGAACGAGATATTCCGCTCAAAACGCGTGCTTGAAAAGCGTCTCGGCGTCCCCGTGGAGCTCTTCGTCTACCCCTACGGCATACGATCGCCGGTGACCGTATCGCATGTGCGCGCCGCCGGATATAAGAACGCCTTCACCATCATCCGCGGCCCGGTGAAGATACCGCTCAGCAGCAATCCGGATAATCTGCAGATATACCGCTACATGATAATCCGCGACAAGAAGGACTGGGCGTGGATAATGTCGTTCATGAAAGGCTATTCATACGAGCAGCAGCAAAGGAAAGAAGCATGATATCCCATTCACGGCCGACCATTCAGAAAAAGGACCTTGAGGAGGCGCTCGCCGTCCTTATCAGCGATAAGCTCGCCACCGGCGATGTTATCTATGACTTCGAGCGCGCGTTCGCGAACTATTTCGGGAAATCGTATTCGGCGGTGTTCGTATCGACCGGTACCGCCGCGCTCACTCTCATACTCGATCAGCTCGGTATTGCGGAGGGCGATGAGATAATCCTCTCGGCGTACCTCAATGCGTCGCCGCTCTCGGCGATACTGCAGTGCAAGGCGAAACCGGTGCTCGTCGACATCGGCGATAATACCTACAATATGGATATGGACGAGGTGCATGCGAAGATCACCGATCGCACCAAGGCGATAATCGTATCGCATATGTTCGGGAGTGTGGCCCTCATCGATGAGCTCTCCGAAGTGAAGGTGCCCATCATCGAGGACTGCGGTCATTCCCTCGGGGCGCGCTTCAAGGATACGCAGCCGGGCAGCTTCGGGGATTTCGCCTACTTTTCGTTCGCGGCGACCCGCATGATAACGAGCGGCGGCGCCGGCGGGATGATACTCACGCGCAAGAAAGGCGTTGAGGGCATCCGCGACATGCGCCATTATGACAAGAAGGACGATTTCAAGAAGCGATACAATTTCTTCCCGACGGACCTGCAGGCCGCCATCGGTCTTGCGGAGCTTCGCGAGCTTGACAAGGACAACCCCGTGCGCAACAAGGGCATGCTTCAGCTCCGAAAAGAGATCGCCGCTATCTATACCGCCTCGGCCATGCAGGCGAAATGTTCGCGCCCTATCGTGCATGATGCCGAAGTGCCCAACAATTACCGCTATGTGGTCAAGTTGAACGGCGAGATGAGCGTGCAGGAGACCATCGATATGTTCAAGCGGCAGGAAGTGGAGGTCGCGCGCCCCGTCTACAAGCCCCTCTATCATTATCTCGGCATATCACGGAGCGAATTCCCCAAGGCCGAGGATGCGCATCGAAAGTCGGTGTCGCTGCCGATATATCCCTCGCTCCTGAAAAAGCAGGTCGAGCTCATATCCAAACTGATAAAGCGGATACGCTGACATGTTCCGGCTGACGATCATGGGCGAATTCGAGAGCGCGCACTATCTGCGCGGATACAAGGGCAAATGCGAGAACATGCACGGGCATAACTATAAGGTGGAGATAGCCGTGACCGCCGAGGATGTGATGAGCGACGGGCTTGCCATTGATTTTGTCGAGTTGAAGAAACATCTCCGCGAGGTGACCGAAAGTCTCGACCACAAAATGCTGAACGATATCCCCTATTTCAAGACGATAAATCCGTCAGCGGAAATGCTCGCTCGTTACGTGTTCGGCAGACTGAAGGAACTGCTGCCGGCGCACATCACCCTCGAGCGTGTGCGCATATGGGAGAATGACCGCCAGTGGGCGGAATATTTCGTCTAAGTCCGTTCCTGCAGGATCACTTCGCCGATTTTTTCTCGGCCTTTTTTTCAGCCGGCGCAGGAGCTGCCGCTTCAACCGGTTTTTCGGCAGGTTTTTCAGCCGGTGCAGGAGCCGTTGCTTCTGTTTCGGCGTTCTCGACCGCGGTGACCTTTAATCCGAGCTTCTCGACGAGACGCGATTTCTTGCCGGATTTGTTGCGCAGGAAGTAGAGTTTCGCGCGGCGTACTTTCCCGCTGCGTACGATCTCTATCTTCTCGATGCGCGGCGAGTGTAGAAGGAACGTGCGCTCAACGCCGATGCCGTATGAGATCTTCCGCACTTTTACCGTGCGTCCGGGGCCGCTGCCCTTCAGCGACATGACAACACCTTCGAAGGGCTGCACGCGCTCTTTGTCGCCTTCGATGATCTTTACGTGCATACGCACCGTGTCCCCGGGGCTTACCGCAGGGACTTCCTTCTTCTGTGCGTTGTTCACTACCATCATTTTATCCATTGTCTTTCTCCTTTATCTTCAAATGTTCGAATATATACCGTATATCTTCCGCGGTAAGCTTCGCTTTCGCCAGAAGATCGCTTCGGTACTCAAATGTGCGCAGGACGCTCCTTCTGCGCCGCCACGCTTCAATGTCCCGGTGATTCCCGCCCTTAAGCACCGCATCCACGTCGCCGCTTTCGCATGACGGGGGACGCGTGTACTGCTCGTGCTCTAAAAGGCCATGCATGCGTTCTTCGAACGTATCGCCGGGCACTGACGCATCGTTGCCGATAACGCCGAAATAGCGCACCATCGCATCCACGATGACAAGGGCCGCCGCTTCTCCGCCGGAAAGGACATAATCGCCGATAGATATCGCCTCGTCGGCATACCGCGATTCGACACGCCCATCGACGCCCTCGTAGTGTCCGCAGATGAACGTCAGCCGTTCTTTCTCCGCCAATCGCTTTACGATCGGCTGCGTGAGGGGTGTTCCGGTCGGCGTCAACAGTACGACATGCTCGCCCTTCTTTTTCGGGTTCGCACGGTAGTACTTCTCGAACGGCTCTACGCTCATCACCATGCCGGGTCCGCCGCCGTACGGGTAATCGTCGCATTTTCTGTGACGGGTAAGGCCGTACTCACGCAGATTCACCAGGTCAGTCTGTAAAAGATCGCCTTCCCGTGCTCCGTCTATCACGCCCGTCGCGAACGGCGAGGTGAAGAAGTCCGGGAACAATGTCAGTATCGTCAGGTGCATCCTCATGCGAAGAACCCCGAAGCGCGCACCGTCATGCGCCTCGCGGCCGTATCGACCGTGACTATCGCCTTCACGAACGGTATGTTCACCGTTCTTTCCGGCCCTGTCACCTCAAGCACATCATGCGCTTTCGTGCGGATGATACCCGCCACCGTTCCGCGCACAATGCCCTTTTCATCGACCACCGTCATTCCGATGAGATCATCGATATGATAGCTGTCCGCCGGGAGGGGAGGGAAATCTCCTTCTCCTACCGAGACCGTGCTGCCGGTCAGTTTTCCGGCGGCATTCATATCGTCGATGCCCGTTACTTTGATAACCGCTGCATCAGTGAGGAATTTCACCGATACAACGTCGTACGCGTTCGATCGCTCATCGCGTACCAGGTATATCCTCCGCACATTCGCCAGAAAACGTATATCGTCAAGCGAGCCGTACGGCGTTACCTTCAGTTCACCGCGGACCCCTTGCGGCCGCACCACGGTGCCGACCGCAACAAAGCCGTCCATCGTCAATTGTCGATGATATCGAGCGCCACGCGCCGCCCGGTCTTAATGCCCGAGGCGGAGAGCAGTGTTCTAAGCGCATGTGCAATGCGCCCGCGCTTTCCGATGACCTTGCCCACATCGTCCGGGGCTACCGTTAGTTCGAGCACGGTACCCTTGTCATCCTCGACAACGTTCACCGAAACGGCATCCGGTTTATCGACAAGCCGTTTCGCAAGGTATTCTACCAGTTCTTTCTCTTCCATCGATTTCTCCATGCGCACACGGACCGGACATTCCCGAGCGCGTTATGCCTTTACTTCTTCTTTCTTTTCTTCTGCCGCTGGCGCTGCAGGTGCCGCTTCCGGCGATGCTGCTGCCGCGGCGGCCTCTTTCGGGCGCGTCGAGCGGCGCTTTTCCGGTTTGCGCACCTTGAGCGGCGGGCGAGTGGATGTCTGCGGCGTTTTTTCTATGACGCCGGCAGTGGCCAGTATGCCCCATACCGTGTCGCTCGGCTGTGCGCCTTTGGCTATCCACGACTTGGCGAGTTCGCCGTCGATCTTGATCTGTTCCGTTGCCGAGCGCGGGTCGAACCAGCCGAGTTCCGCGATGAAGCGTCCGTCCCGAGGGCTCCGGGAGTCGGTCACTACGATGCGGTAATGCGGCTGATGTTTGCGCCCGATGCGTTTGAGTCTGATTCTTACCACGAAAGTTCCTCCGTTGGAATATCTCTATGAAAAATCACTTCATAGTCCTTTCAAATGCGTTCGCGTCCATGCTGTTCATATCGACGCCCATGCGCTCGAGCCCCGCCATCATGCGGTCCATTTTCTTCCTGCTGCCCATCATGCTGCGCATGGTGTTGAATTGCTTGAGCAGGCGGTTCACTTCATACACCGATGTGCCGCTTCCCTTGGCGATGCGTACGACGCGGGAATTGTTGAGCGGAAAAATGGCAAGCCGCTCTTTTTTCGTCATCGATTGTATTATCGCCTTGAAACGGCGTATCTGCTTTTCCTGTTCGCCCATCATGTCGTCGGGGAGGTCATGCGTGCCGGGGAGCATGGCCATTATCTTCGAAAGTCCGCCCATGGACATCGTCGAATCGATCTGTGTGAGATAATCATTGAAGCTGAAATTGTTCTCGATGATGTTCTTCATCATCTCTTCGGCTTTTTTCTGATCGATGGCCGCTTCCGCTTTCTTCACGAGCTTGACGACGTCGCCCATGCCGAGCATGCGCGATGCGACACGTTCGGCGTCGAATTCGTCGAAGTCCTCGAGGTGCTCGCCGGTGCCGATGAATTTCACACGCGTGCCGGCGGCATATTTAAGCGAGAGCGCGCTCCCGCCCCTGGCATCCGAATCGTATTTTGTCATAATGACGCCGGTAATGCCGACCGCATCGCGGAACGCTTTCGCGGTATTGAATACGCTCTGTCCTGCCGTCGAATCGACGACGAGGAGCTTTTCCGTGCTTTCCACGGTGTTCGCCACGCGTTTCAGTTCCTGCATCATCGCATCGTCAAGTTCGAGGCGTCCGGCGGTATCGACGATGAGCAGATTGATAGTTTCTTTCTTTGCGACAAAGAGCGATTTTTTCAATATCTTATGTGCCTTGTCTTCCTGCTTTTCAATATGACAGCGGACGCCCGCCTGTTCTGCGAGCGTGGCAAGCTGTTCCATGGCGGCGGGGCGATGCACATCGAGACCGACGAGCATGACGCGTTTGCTTTTCTTATAGTGTGCGGCGAGCTTTGCCGCCGTCGTTGTTTTCCCTGAGCCCTGCAGCCCGAAAAGGAGCACTATGGAAAGTTTTTCATCGGGAAGGAGCGAGAGGCCGGGCTTTTCTTCGGAGCCGCCTATCATTGCAGCAAGCTCTTCGTGGACAATGGCGATGAACTGCTCGCTCGGGTTGACGCCTTCGAGCACATCGGTGCCGACAGCACGCTTGAGCACGGATGCGGTGAACTTTTCGGCCACTTCGGTGTTCACGTCGGAGGCGATGAGCGCGTCCTTTATGAGCGCGACAGCATCAGTAAGCTGCTTCTCAGTCAGCCTTTTCCTGCCGCCGAGCGCGGAAAGCGCGCCGGTTATACTTTTTGTCAGTCCTTCAAGCATGCGTTCTTCTAATGCACCTGAGAGTATTTAGGCCTGCGATTATATGCGGAAATAGGCGAAAAGTCAAGCGAATTTCCTAACCCACATCCTTACGTAAGGGTAAAGAAAAGCCACAGAGATCACCGAGAAAAAGCTGAGAAAAGACAGAGAGAAGATAAAAAGACACCCGTTGGGTGAAAACCAATTCCCGCTCTATCTCTGTGTTCTCCTGCTTTTTCTCTGTGGTTGCATTTCTCTTGCATGATGAATTCGACCCGGCTATTCGTTTCTCCGCCTTTTTGATTGTGACGGGCTAAGATCGGTGAACACGGCATCAATCCATGATAATACCTGCGTGAGCGCGTTGATGGATGGGTCGGCGAGTCCGGCGCGAACGGTCGATGCGACCGTTCGGTCCTGTGTCATCGCGGCGCTTATGGCAAGTGTCATGAGCTTGCCGCGCGCCGCCTGCGCCCCGAGCGCTGCATCGACGGTGCCGCCGCTGATGAACGCATCCAGCAGGGCATCGATATTCAGTGCGATGTGGACGCTGTTCTCCGTCATGGCATGCATCGATCCCGGGGAGGGGAGGTCCTTCGGTTCTGCTCCGAAGAGAACGTCCTTTCTGCCCGGTGTGGAGATGAAAAGGATGTCGCCGCGGACGATGAAATACACGAGCTCGAAACCCGGCTCCTCGGATACGAGCATGTAGTAGCCGGTGTTGTTCGTCGTCATGTGTTCCAGCACGCCCTTATCCGCGATGAGGTTAAGGAGCTTTGTCATGCCAGGAGCATCACAGGTGAATGCTGCAAAAAATTCGTAGTGTTTCCTGTCAAGATCGAGCTTGGTGATGGATGCGAGGCAGTCGCCTTTGAGGAGCTTTACTGCATCCGTGAAAGGGTAGTTGAGATCGTGGTCAAAACGTTCGGCGATGCCGTTCAGGGTGTTATTTGATATTTTTCGGACCATCTGCGAAGCGGCGGTGCTGTCGAAAGCGGCTGTTACGAGCGCCAGTGGTTTTTCGCCGGCATAGCGGGCGATGCGCGCATCGAGCTTTCTTGGAAGTTTTCGGAGCTCCTCGTCCGCCTTGATGCGGTAGATGTCGATCGAACACTCCACGCGTCCGGGGAAGAACTCAAATCCCGCGCTGACAAAGCGCTTGCTTTCCGGACGAATGTTCGGCATCGCCTTGCCGGGACTGAACAAGAGCTGCGTGACGAAGGCAAGGTGTGAATAGATGGCGATATCCGTTCTTCGATCCGCTGCTGTTCGGAAACGCTGATCGGCGAGCAGGGAATTTTTCTCCGAAGCTGCCGCGATGTGGGCATCGAGCGTGAACGCGAGTTCGACCTCGAGCGCCCGGTCGGAGTACAGAAGAATGAAGGCATCGTCGGTGAATCCCGCGGCGATCCCCTTTCCCGTGCCTGCGATGAGCGAATATCCGCGGCGCGGCAGTATGCGCATGCCGTTCTGCCCGGCGAACGAAGCGAACGCCATTTTTGCCCGGGCACTGTCTGCCAATCGCAGGACGAGCCCGACCTCGGCGACCTTTGCCGCATTGGTTGCGACGGTGATAAAGATATATGCATTCGCATGGGCATCGATGCCGTATGCCGCGGGATTGGTGACAATGGAAATGATGCGAAGCTTTTCGATCTCCTCGAACGCTTTTCGAATGAAGTTATTGGTAAGGGCGCTTTCCCCCGCTTTCTCGGCGCATCGTGAGGGGGAGAACATCGCGACAAGGGGCGCATCGATCGGGATGAAACGCTCGTGACGCATCTCCCCAAAGAGCGTGGCGGAGAGAATAACGAACGATAGTATGATGCCGATCGGGAACGATCTCATCTGCCGTAACCGCCTGTGCATGGAGTATATAATCCATCGGGCATCTGTCAATCGTCCGGTTCGGAAAGAGGGGAAGCGGCGATAGAACAGAAAGCGAACGCAAAGCGATCAGGGTGCGAAGCTTTTTTGGCCGCCGTGCCATCGTTACGGGTGGCCGTGTGTGCTTGATGGCGGAAGCGCAGAGAACAAGCATGCATTGTCATCTGTCTTATTTGCGATTCTGACGGGTGTATGAGTCGGCATATGGTCGATTTTGTTGAATACTTGACGTCATCATTGACTTTTATGCCCCCTGTGCTAGAATAGCCTGCCTTAAAAAACATGCACGGGAGCGATTTGACTTGTGAAAAAAGAATGCTATTGTTGCTCTCCGATGAAATTTGTATTTCTTCTTTGTGCGGCGTCCGCGCTTTTCGCCCAGAATTACGGCAATGATTCGTCCTATCAGCGCATGGTGGATGAGAAGGGCGTGCGTTTGACGAAAGAGCAGGAAATGCTCTCCCGTGCCGACATAACCAATTGGGCCATGAAGGTGAAGGGGATGAACCCCGCGTATCAGCAGTCGATACGTCTTCCGCATCCGAAGAAAAAGGACCTTGTCACGTATTCCATCGACTGCTCGGGGTATACGCTCGCCGCCTATACTTCGGCGAATGTCATGGTGTTCGAGAAGCAGGCGAAGATAATTTCGGGGACCACGGGCGTGAAGATAATGTACGACACGCTTAAGGGGTACAAGAAGATATACCGTCGCACACGCCCGAAGACCGGGGACATCGTGTTCTTCGATAACACCTGGGATGCGAACGGCAACGGCGCATATGATGATCCGCTCACGCATACGGGCATCGTGCTCGATGTTGACAGCATGGGCGTGATACGGTATCTTCACAGCTATGCGAAGGGCGTCGTGATAAGCCATGCGAATCTCTATTATAAAGATAAATACATGATGGAAGGCCGCGAGTTCAATACCTTTCTGAGGCGCAAGCTCTCCGGCGATTCGTCATCGGTAAAATATCTTTCCGGGGAATTGATCCGTGCGTTCGGTACGGTGTTCGACATCCCCGCCGACGGCGAAGAATTCTAAGTATCATACGGAGAAGTAGATGAGTCAGAAGAACGGGATGAAAAAACTGCTGCCGAAGAAAAAGCCTATCGGCCCCGGGGACGGGAGCGGCGGCAGTCAGATACTGCTCCTCCTTGTCGTCCTCGTCGTCCTTCTCTGGTTCATCGTGCCGAGCATCTGGAAATCCACGACGCATGAACCCAAGGTCTGGACGTACTCGCAGTTCATTGAGAATATCACGAACGACCGTGTCGTCGAAGTGAAGATCGTCGACAATGACATCAACGGCGTCTTCGCCGAATCGTTCAACGGTTCGGCCACCAATTTCCCTTTCAAGACGTATATACCGTATACCGACCCCGAGCTCATACCGCTTCTCACCAAACATCGGGTGAAATTCAGCGGCGAGGCGAAGAAGCAGGACTGGCTGCTCCTCCTTATCATGAACGTGGCCCCTATCCTTGTGCTTGCGTTCATCTTCTGGTTCTTCATGTTCAGGAATATCCAGGGCGCAAATAATCGCGCCATGTCGTTCGGCAAGAGCCGTGCCCGCATGCTCCGGAAAGAGGACGTCAATATCACGTTCAAGGATGTCGAGGGCTGCGAAGAGGCGAAGGTGGAACTGCAGGAAGTCGTCGAATTCCTGAAAGAGCCCGGCAAATTCACCAAGCTCGGGGCGAAGATACCGAAGGGCGTTCTCCTTGTAGGGCCTCCGGGCACCGGGAAAACGCTCCTTGCGAAAGCGGTGGCGGGCGAAGCGAGCCGGCCGTTTTTCAGCATGAGCGGCAGCGAATTCGTTGAGATGTTCGTCGGCGTCGGCGCGAGCCGCGTACGCGATCTCTTTGAACAGGGCAAGCGCAACGCACCGTGCATCATCTTCATCGATGAGCTCGATGCCGTCGGGCGCACACGCGGCGCCGGTTACGGCGGCGGTCACGACGAGCGCGAACAGACGCTCAATCAGATGCTCGTAGAGATGGACGGATTCTCCACCGATCTCGGCGTCATTATCCTCGCGGCGACCAACAGACCGGACGTTCTCGATCCCGCATTGCTCCGCCCCGGCCGATTCGACAGGCAGGTCGTCGTCGATATCCCCGACGTGCGGGGGCGCGAGGGCATTCTGCGCATCCATGCTGCGAAAGTGCAGATGGAGCCGGATGTCGATCTCAAGATCATCGCAAAAGCGACGCCCGGATTTTCCGGTGCCGATCTGGCGAATCTCATCAACGAAGCGGCACTCCTTGCGGCGAGACGGAACAAGAAACTTGTTTCGACCTCCGAGCTTGAGGAAGCGAAAGACAAAGTGATGATGGGCCCCGAGCGGCGCAGCCTTGTCATAAGCGAACGCGAGAAGGAAAATACCGCATATCACGAGTCGGGCCATACGCTTGTGGCGATAATGCTCCGAGAACACGCGGACTCGCTTCACAAGGTGACCATCATCCCGCGCGGGAGATCGCTCGGTTCGACATGGAAGCTTCCCACGGACGGCCGATACACCGCCGATGTACTGAAGATACGTGCCGAGATAGCCATGCTCCTCGGCGGCCGTGCGGCGGAAGAGCATAAGTACGGTAATTTCACGACGGGTGCATCGAACGATATCGAGCGCGCTACCGATCTCGCACGGCGCATGGTCTGCGAATGGGGCATGAGCTCGCTCGGACCGCTCTCCTTCGGGCAGAAGGAGATGCCGATATTCCTCGGTAAAGAAATAGCGCGCCATAAGGACTACAGCGAACAGACGGCGCAGAAAATAGATGCCGAGATAGAGAAGATCGTGATGGAGCAGTACGCGCTCGCCAAGCGCTTCATCGCGGAGCATAACGATAAGCTCGAACTGCTCGCCAAGGCGCTTCTTGAACGCGAGGTGCTCGATCTCGAGGACATGGAAAAACTGCTCGGCATGACGATACGCAAGGAAGAGGAAAAGCTTACCTCGGTATCCTCGTCCGGCAAGCCGGCACCGGCTGAGAACGAGGCGGGCGGTACGGAAGAAAAGAAGCCGCCGCGGAAGAAGAAATAGGGGGATCCCATGGGTCCGCTCGACACTATACGATCATTGTTCGTCGGCATCGACCGCGATGCACGGAAACGCAACCGCGCGATACTTTTCGTCGTGTTCGTAGCCGGCGTGGCGCTATTCTTCCTGTGGATGCTCATGCGTTCCGTGTTCACGCCGTATTCCGTACGGACGATATATTTCTATGACGAGCGCGCCCGGCGCGTGAAAAGCGAACGGCAGGAAGTGCTGAATGCGTCCACGGATGCCGGCCGCATACAGGCGGTCATTGAGGCGATGCGTAACGGTCCCGTGAGCCCGTCGCTCATGCGGCTTATCCCCTATGAGACGGATGTGCGCAATATTTTCTACACGGATCATTCGCTCATCATCGATCTCAGCGAGGGGTTCTTTCTCAAGCTCGAGGAAGGCCGCGAGGTGTCAGCCGTGGAAAGCGTGCTCTCTACCGTGTTCGCGAATTTTCCCTCCGTGCATGAGATACGCATCGTCGTGAACGGCACGCCGATAGGCGTTCTGGGCGGCACGGTCAACTGCAATCGTTCTTTCATCAGGGAAGACCTGAAGAAAGAGCCGTTCAGGCCTGCGAGAAAGTAGCGTGCGTTATTTCAATCTCGGGCTGGAACTCGCCGTTGCGGTCGCATTGTTCACGGTCGGGGGCGTATTCCTTGACCGATGGATGAAGACGCTGCCGCTTTTCACTGTCATCGGTTCATGTATCGGAATCGTCGTGGGCGGCTATCTTGTCTATAAAGAAACGATGCGGCTTATCAGGGGGAGCAATGGGCGACGCGATAATAAAAAGACTGATACCTTATAGCATTGCGCTCGGGGCCGCCGCCGTTGCGGCGTTCGTCGTCAATGCCGTGTTCATACCGCCGATGCTCCGCGTGTCGGTCGCAGCCGCGGTGGCGTACAGCATGATCGTCATCGGGGCGATGTTCTTTCTGAAATTCAAGGCGCTTTCGAGCGATCCGCAGACGGCGTTCTTTCTCGTGTTCGCGAGCGTGTTCCTCAATATTCTATCGGTGTTCATGCTGCTCGGTCTCGGCACCGTGTTCGCGCTCAATCATCCGGCGCTGCTCCTTGCATTCGCGGCGTTCTATCCATTGTTCTATATGGGGCTTGCGCTCTTTGTGTTCGGCGTCAGGAAGAACGCGGAATGATGCTTAACGCGATAACGCCCGTTTTCTGAACGCCGATGGGGTGATATTCGTATGCCGCTTGAAGATGCGTGAGAAATATGCAACGTCGTCGAATCCGCATTCCTCTGCAATTGACTCCACACTGCCTCTCTTCGTGCAGAGCATTGCGCGCGCATGGAAAAGCCGCTGGTCGATGATATGCTTTACCGGTGACGTTCTCATACGCCGCTGATAGAGGTCGCGCAGCTGCCGTTGTGTCACCCCGAGCGTTCGCGTGAGCTCACGGACGCTTATCATGCCGTGCCGTTCGCTTATTATCGAGAGCGAGCGCTGGAGCACGGCGCCGTCGCTGCGCATGGACGATCTCCCTTCGACGGTCCGCTTGATATGACCGATCAATTCGTACGCGTATCCCATGCGTATATCGTCAGCGCCCGGCCCGCTGTCCTTTTCCGAAAGGAGCCGTTCCCCGGCAAGCCGTATCAGCCCCGAGGTATCATGCCAGAGGCCTGTGAAGCGTTCCAGTCCGCTCCCGTCAAGCTCGATGCAGACGGAGACGAGATCGGTATCATTGGTCTGGTCATGGGCGATGCCGCCGGGGGTGATGGTGAGATCGTTCTCGCGCACGGGAAAATGCCTGCCGCCGATGATGGTGCCGCCGCTGCCGCGGACATAGATGACGACCTCGAGCCATCCGTGCGTATGCGGGGCGACATGCTTCCCGCGGACAGCATGCACCGTGCGTATGTTCCTGAACGTCATGACGCGAGTATATAACCGCCGGTCGAAAAGTGCAAAACGGTCGTTCCATCCATTGCCCCTCATTCTCATTGATCGTATATTAACGCGCAAGGAGCGGTTATGACCATTGCGCCGGTTCGCACGGAGATAGAGATGGTACGCGGTCTTGCCCGCGAATATGCGGAGGCGGCGGGCGATGCGTCCCTGGAAGAGCGCAGACAGCGTTGGCGCGATCTGCATGCGTTCGCCATGACGCGTCCCCCGGTGCAGGTGATGGGGAACGGCTTCCATGAAACGCAGATGCATACCGTTGCGGCAGAAGATCCGTTCCTTCGCGGCCTTGAGATATCTCTGCGGTATCAGCTCTATCAGCATTCCCTCGGGGATGACACCGTGCTGAAACCGTATCATCTCGTTCATGCGGTCTACGCCGACGGCGGCATCCCGTGGGGTGAGGGCAACACGGAACTATGGGGTGTGAGCCTCAAGGTCAAGTCGCTCGCGGGCGGGGGCAGGGATTTTTTTCATGATGTACCGCTGCGATCGTATGCCGATATCGCGAAGCTTTCCCTGCCGGACCATGCGTTCGATGAAGAGGCGACGAATGAACGAGTATACCGTGCACAGGATGCTATCGGCGATATCATACCCGTCGTCGTTTCGCGTGCGCCGTTCTACCGGAACTTTCACGGCGATATCTGCAGCGATCTGATAAAGCTTCGCGGTCAGGAACAGGTGCTGCTCGACATGTACGATGCCCCGGCATGGCTCCATGAGCTCCTTGCATTCATGCGCGACGGCGTGCTCGCGGATCAGTTGTCAGGCGAAGCCGCCGGTGACCTCCATGCATACGACGCATACTGTCAGGGCGAGCCGTACGGCGGCGGCTGTATCGAGCCTTCGGCAAGCGATGCGCCGGTGCTTCGGAGCGATCTCTGGGGATTCGGTGCATCGCAGGAATTCACCATGGTGTCGCCTGCCATGTTCGATGAGTTCATGCTTGCCTATCAGATACCGATACTTGAAAAATACGGTGCGGTCGGCTACGGTTGCTGCGAGGACTTGACGGCGAAGATACCGCTTCTCAGGAAGATCCCGAACCTGAAACGCATAGCCGTGACGCCGTATGCGAACGTGGCGAAATGTGCCGAAGCCATCGGTAATGATTATATCATCTCCTATCGCCCGAACCCTACGGATATGGTGAGTGTCGGCTTCGATGAGGATCGCATACGCCGTATCCTCCGCCGTGACCTCTTGTCGCTGCGCGACTGCCATTTTGATATCACGCTCAAGGATGTTTCGACGGTTGGCAATGACCCGCGCAGGATACCTGCATGGGTGCGTATAGCGAAAGAGATTATCAGGGAGATGTTCGAATGAACGTGCGTGAACGTTTTCAACGGGTGATGAACTTCAAGCCTGTCGATACATTACCCGCGATGGAATGGATATGCTGGTGGGACAAAACGCTTGCCCGCTGGCATGACGAAGGCCTCCCGAAGGACCTCTCTCGTGAGGATGTGCTGCGCCACTTTTCAATGGATGTCCATGAATGGATATGGCTTTCACCGCGCGGGAACATCACGCGTCCGGATGGAAAGACCAGGAGCGAGGGCGTCATCGATACCGAGGCTGATTATGACAATCTTGTCGCTCCGGTGCTCGCACGAGGGCCAGTGATAGACCGTGATCGGTTGAAGCGTATCGCCGACATGCACGCGAAGGGCGATGTTGTCGTGTGGCTGCAGCTTGACGGCTTCTTCTGGTATCCCCGCGAGATATTCGGCGTGGAGCGGCATCTCTATGCCTTCTTCGATCAGCCGGTGCTTATGAAGCGCATGAACGATGACCTCTGCCGATATAATGCCGCATGTCTCAACATTGTGCTCGAATACCTTACGCCTGATGTCATGACGTTCGCGGAAGACCTGTCGTATAACAGCGGGCCGATGCTGAGCCGCGAGCAGTTCGATGAATTCATCGCGCCGTGCTATCACCGCATCATCCCCCTCGCGAAAACGCGCGGCATCATTCCCATGGTGGATACCGACGGCGACGTGACATCCGTCGTGCCGTGGTTCATCGACGCGGGTATTGAAGGGTGCCTGCCGCTCGAGCGGATGGCCGGTGTCGATGTGGCAAAGCTCAGGCATGATCACCCGTCGTGGCGCATGATCGGCGGTTTTGATAAGACCGTCATGCATCGCGGAGAGGATGCGATACGCACCGAGTTCGAGCGCCTTCTGCCGGTGATGCGTTCCGGCGGGTATATCCCCACGACCGATCATCAGACGCCGCCCGATGTGAGCGTGGAGATGTTCCGCTGTTACACGCGGCTTCTCCGTGAATATTGCGCAAAAGCAGCGATATGAGATGATATGAAAATACAGCGGAATGGAGTTTCACCAATGAAAAAAATACCGGTCATCCTCGACACTGACATCGGCGACGATATCGACGATTCGTGGGCTGTCGCAATGCTTCTGAACTCGCCCGAGCTTGACGTGAAACTCATTACCACCGTGCGGGGCGACCCCGAACCGCGTGCGCGCATCGTCGCGAAAATGCTCGCCGCCGCCGGGCGTACGGATATACCCGTCGGCATCGGCGTGCCGTGCGGGAAGAACACGGTGCAGATAATGCCGTGGATAGACAGTTTCGATCCGAAAGCCGCCGGCATCACCATGTATCCCGACGGTGTCAACGAGATGATCCGCGTCATTATGTCATCATCAGAAATGGTGACGTTGATCGCTATCGGGCAGGTGACGAATATCGCCGAGGCGCTGCGCCGTGAGCCACGTATCGCCGAGCGAGCGCGTATCGTGGCCATGTTCGGCTCCATTGCGAAGCATCACAAGACGAATCGCGAGGAGGGCATATTCGACGGCATCATCCCTGAATGGAACGTTAAGCAGGATGTGGCTGCGGCACAGGCGATGTTCCGCGCGTCGTGGCCCATTACGATAACCCCGCTCGATACCTGCGCTGATATCGTTCTGAGCGGTGAGCATTACAAACGCGCCGCGGCATCGACGCTGCCGGTCACACGCACCGTCATGGAGTCCTATGCGATGTGGCGTCACGGCCCGGACACCGGAAAGAGCTCGATACTGTTCGATACGGTGGCGGTCTATCTCGCATTCAGCGAAGATCTTCTCGAAATGGAAGAGATGATGCTTGCTGTGGACGATGAAGGATACACGAGAAAAAGCGACAGCGGTCGTCCGGTGCGCACTGCGATACGATGGAAGGACAGGGAGCGCTTGTCGCATGCGTTCAAGGAGCTCCTGGTGAGCCGGCTCTGAAAAGAATGGAGGCTGTCGCGAAAATACTGATCATCTGTCACGATAGGATTGCGAACAACATAACGTCATCAGCATCGCTGAGAACAAGGGGGCATGGTTCCCGAGCGGAGTCGAGGGATGTCCCCTTGTTCTCTCTTTTCGCGACGATCTCGAAAGGTATGTAGCGGCAATCGCGATAACGTGCTATACTGAACATATGATACTGAACTACGGCTCCATCAATGCCGACCACGTTTATGCGGTCGATCATTTCGTTCGCCCCGGGGAGACGATAGCGAGCGCTTCGCTTACTACTACGCTCGGCGGCAAGGGTGCGAATCAGAGCATTGCCCTCGCGCGTGCCGGGACGACTGTCGCTCACGCCGGCAGTATAGGGCGCGATGGGGAATGGCTTCGGAACATACTGGCAAAGGAAAGTATCGACCTTCGTTTTCTGGGAACTTCAGAGTGTCCGAGCGGCCATGCGGTAATACAGGTCAGTGCCAAGGGAGAGAATGCGATAATCCTTTTCCCCGGCGCCAATTTCGATAATACGCCTGCGGCCATGGATACTGCGCTCGCTGCCGCGGACGGTGTCGTCCTCCTGCAGAATGAGGTGAACGATATTCCGCTTCTCATGCAGAAAGCCGCGGCGATTGAGCGCCGCATATGGTTCAACGCCGCGCCGTACACGCCCGCGGTGCGCGATTATCCGCTTCATCTAGTCGATACGCTCATTGTCAATGAGACGGAGGCTGAGGGAATTTCCGGTGTGTCCGGCCCCGATGCGGTCATTGAAGGTCTTCTCTCACGATACGAAGGGCTTAATGTACTGCTTACGCTCGGTGCCGACGGTGCGATCTACGCGAACCGTCAGGGGCGCACTGCGGTATCCGCTGAGCGCGTTCCCGTCGTCGATACGACGGCCGCTGGCGATACCTTCATCGGATATTTCCTTGCCGCATCGGAAAGCGGCGCATCCGTTTCCGAATGCCTTTCACGGGCGACGATAGCCGCCGGCATATCAGTTGGACGCAAAGGCGCATCCGATTCAATACCGTTCAAGCGCGAAGTAGACGCGTTGCTCTAGCGCCGTCGGCTGCATCCGCTGGTAAATATTCCCGCGCATTGTATACTATGACCGAAGGATCGATATATTTTCGTCTGGAGGATATCCATGCGGGCAATACGGATCATGGTGTTTGCGATCTTCTGCATGGCGATCGCCGTGCCGCAGGAAAAAACCGTTATACTTGAGAATGGCGATGTCATTCACGGTCTGGTGAAAGAGACCGAGTCGACCGTGCGTATCAAGACGAAGCATATGGGTGTCGTCGAGGTGCAGAAGTCCGCCGTCAAGAAAATAAACGATACTGAATCGAATGCGGCACTCGCTGATGAACGGGATATCACTGCAGGCGGCATGGGCGTGTCGACCCCCGGCGAGAACAAGATAGCCATCAATGACTTTAAGGTAAGCTCCGATAATCCCGAGCATAAATATATCGGTAAAGGTTTCTCCGAGCTCATCGCCTTTGAAGTGAAAAAATCGCCCCGTGTGCGGCTTGTCGAACGCGAGAAGCGCTCCGAGCTCTTCAAGGAGATGGAACTATCGCTTACCGGCGCTGTCGATGAAAAGGATTCCGTCAAGGCGGGGAAGATACTCGCCTGCGATTTCATCGTCTTCGGGGATATCGTAAGCATGCCGGGCTCGCTCATCGTGAGCCTTCGCATGACGAAGGTGGAAACGGGCGAGGTCGTCTGGCGTAAGCAGATAACCGAGCCGGGAAAGAACTACCCGTACATAAGCGCTTTCTTCGCGAAGGACATTCTCACGACGTTGAAGCTCGGTGTCGATCGCTCCATCAATGATGCGCTCGCATCGAAGACGGCGATGAACGAGGATGCGGTCGTAAAGCTGTCGAAAGGTATCGATGCGTACGATAACAAGGATATGTCGAAGGCAAAAGCCGAACTGTATGCGGCGAAACAGCTCGATCCGAACAACAAGGTCGTGCAGGCGTTCCTCAATAAGCTTTCCGGGGCCACATCGAAATTCAAGGTCGTTCCCGAACGTTATACCACGATGGTGAACCCGGCGTATCTCGGTGCGGCGAAGCAGGATAGGATATACGCATCCCTGTCGATCCAGAACTTTCCGATCATGATCGTGCCGGACAATGCATTCATGGCATGGGTGCAGCAGCCGTCGGGTCCCTTGACTGGGAACGGGTACGGTGCGCTGGAGATGGGAGGTCAAGGCATTATCGGATACAGCATTCCTGTGACAAAAGGATGGGGGCTGACGCTTGAGTATAATTTCAGCGGCTTCAGCGACCCGATCACCGGCGGGCTCATACCGAAGAACCCCGGGAACCCGAATTTCATGAACTATAGTACCTTTCAGAACAACGGTGGTTCCTATCATCGCGGCATGCTCGCTTCGGGATTCTCTTTAGGTGAGTGTGTGGGTTTCGGCGCGGGCATTGCCATTGCGTACCGAGAAATTGGGATCTATGATTCATCCCCGAATTGGACAAATGGGACGCATGTATTCATGGCAAAGGGCAGTGCTATCGGAAAGGACAGGAAGGACCCTGCGCAGGCGAATTACGATTTCGACCAGAAAATCGTCTGGGGTGCCGAGTTCGGGATCTTGATCAAGGACCCGTCCGATTCGGTTATGTTCGATACGCTTGTCAGTTACTATATGGATAATGCCTGGTATTATGATACAACGGTCTCGAATTTCATCAGTTACCGGACGCCGATATTCATCGAGAATACGATAACGTTCGCGCTCAACGAGAAGCGGACGTTCATCGTCGGCAAGCAGATGAACGAGATCTACTACGATCATGGCATGTACATGGGCAAGCTCATGCCGGCGATCGAACACTGGTTATTCGATTGGCTCTCCGTGCGCGCCGGGATCGAAGGCACGATGATAATCTTCTCAGGAAAACCGCCCGTCTACGGTCTTGGCGGGCTTGCCGGTATAACGCCGCGGATCAAGCTCGGCAACGCGAATCTTGACATCGATATCAATTACACCTACCGTCAGCGGCCTTCGCGCGCAGTGAAAGACCTTGTGGTGAACGAGCACCTGGCGTTCGTAACGTTCTCGCTGAGCGGGCTTTTCGTCAATCGCGACTGAGCAGGGCAGGCAAGGTGCTGACGATCATTTTGTCAGCATCGTTTCAAGTGCCGATGCGTTACCCTTCGCAGAGACATACATGACGGCAGGTCCGATGCGCACCCCCTGCCGCCAGGTGTTCCCGAAAATATCATAACAGCGTATGTCATCCCGTGCCGGCGGTATGTACTCTTCGCGCTCAGATGTCCACGTTGAGATGACAGCGGCCGATCGCCCGTCACCGTCGAAGAGGTATGCGTATACGCCGCGAGCGAGCGTTACGGTCTTTACGAAGCGCATGTCCTCGATGAGCCAGGTGAACGTGTTCGCAGCAACGCCGGCGGGGTGCATGGTGCCGTCCTCGTTCACAAGGAAACGGTATGCATTGCCGCGATAGAAGTGATTGAAGCAATGCATGGAATAGAGGAACATGCGCTGGACGTCGTTGACGAGCAAAGAAGTCATGTATCGTATGAGCATGTTCGCGGTTCGCATGCAGTCCTCATTGTCCTCTACCGGAAGGGTATGTTTATACAGGCCGCCGCCGATGGAGCTCATTATCGATGATCCCTCGCTCATAATGACGGGTTTCTGATGTCGGCCGTCAGTCCTGAACACATCGAGCGATTCCGCGCCGCCTTTTTCCACGCCGTCGCTTGGGAAGCCGTTCACTGTTGTGATATAGTGATGGTATGAGACGGCATCGCAGTAGGCGAGCCCGCCGGCGTCACTCACCCCGCGGCTCCATACCGGGCCATTGAATCGGCGCTGCGTCGATGCGGGGTCTTCGGTATTATTCGCCGTCGTATTGACGCCGACAACGGTTATGGAAGGGTCGACCTTCTTTGCCGCAGCGTATGCTGCCGCCATGAGCTTCACGTAGTCGGCCTGGGCGTTCTTGCTGGTGATATATCCGTCACGCTCGCCTTTCGCGGTATCGAAGCCGACGCCCCACCATGCGTGTATCCACGGCTCGTTCCACACTTCATATGTATCGATGATGCCGCGGTATCGTTCGCTTACAACGCGCACATAGTTCGCATAATCGTTCAGATCGCGCGGCTGATAGAAGCGGTCAAAGTATTCCGACTGGGGCTTTATGTCCCTGCCGTAGCTCGCCCATCGCGGGGCTGTCGAGTATTCACCCATCACCTTCATGCTGTGCGTTCGATAGCGCTGTATATCCGCATCGCTGAACATCCATGTCCCTTTCTGCGGTTCCAGATGGTACCAGCCGATATAGTTGAGACCGGCATCGTGCAGGCGCGTCCAATTGAATCCCATCGCCTTTGCCATGAGTATATGACGAGTCGTTGCGATGGTGTGTATGCCGAAGGGTGAGCGCGGAGCGTCCGCTTTCCAATAGCGCGGTGTACGCATGCGGTGCAGTACGATCTCGGCGAATGGGCTTATGCGTTTTCCGCCGGCGTCAGCGACCCATGTTTCTATCCTCTGCGACCCGTATACGTTCCTGCCGGGAGGGATGCTGATGTTCCCATTCTGCATCGTTTTACCGGAGAGCGCTACCCTGGAAAGACCGCTCTCTTCGCGGTAGACATTGATAGTCCTTGCGTGCAGGAATGAACCTGCCGGTGCCCCGGTGACGCAATAATCCGCGGTGGGCGGACCGTCGAAGAAGATGTTATTATACTGAGGCGATGCCAGCGACACCTCGGCAGTCGATTGCGGCGCATATGGCCGCGGTGTCTCTCCGCGCTCGACCTGCATGGCATCAATGCGAAGGGAACCGCTCCAGGACAGCATGAGCGCATGGCCGCGGCTGTTGGGGATCGGTTTGAAAGGAACGGCAACGCGCGTCCATGCGCCTGTCCGCGTCTCAGCGTCGTTGAGCATATCGGTGCCGTTAAGCGGCGCGCTTGCATTCGCGGCCCTGATCGCTTCGTCGGGGACCATCGTTCGGCGCAGATCCATGCAGCGTATATTCGCTATCTCCACTTCCTGGCGGTTCGCCCCGAGCTGAAATGTCACGCGGCATTTTCCTGCTTCGTATGGTATCGGTGCGGAGCCTGCGAACACGAAGCGCTTCCATTCTGTTTCGGGCCTGAATTTCTGCGACAGCACGGAGCGATAGGGTGCGCTGCTCTGTTCGATCTTGATGTAATTATTATCAGCACCGGAACTGTCGGCGGATAGCGCTCGGGCATTGAAGACGATAAGAACAGTATCTCCAAGTGCGATGTCGTATCGCGATACCGCATCAAGCCGAACGTCCCACGGGTTCGCCCCTGCTTTGGGGATACTGATACGGTATCCGCGTGAATTGTCGGGGAGCGATATATTCGTCACTGCTGCGGATGCCCCCGAGAACGTGAAAACGTCCGAAGGAACATCGCCGAGATCGAATGTCTTCGTCGCGAGCGTTTTCCCCTCGCCGAGTACGGCAAGTGATCCTTTCCCGCGTCCGTTCACATACATGCTCGCGATGTGTGTTCCGCTCAGCGGCACGAAGAACGGTTCGCTGTAGAGCTGCGATGTGGCGCCGGGATTCTCGAGTGTAAGCGGCGGATATCCGCTCGGCCCTTTCTCCGACGTGTCCGCGGCAATGACGATATCATCGCCGTCGGAGCGGTTACGGTCAAGCATCCAGCCGCTCTGTAATCCGAGGGGAAGCCGTGTTGTCCGGAGCAGATTCCCGTTCTCAGCATAGGGGTAGCGCAGACGGAATCGCTTATCCATTGATGCTTCATCGCTTTCTTCCAGGACGAATGAGGCGATATCGATCTCGCCCCTGTCCTCGATGAGCGCGTACAGAGCCGTCGGCTGCGTATGGGCCGGGAGCGTGCATTCGAACAGATGTTCCCTGAATTCACGGGTAAGCGAGAATCGGGCGAGTGCAAGGAATTTGTATTTCGGACCAGTTTCCCGAACACCGACAGTGAGCGTGAGGAGGTCGGCGGAACGGGCACGGACGCGAAGGCGCCAGATGCCGTTCTTCTGCGGGATATCGTGGGTGAATTGACATTTGCCGTCAACGATATTCGTCACGGAGATGCGGAGGGAATTTTCGCCGCGCTCCGATACGACGGTATAGTTCACCCAGGTCTTTGCCCAAGCGGAATCCTCCCGCCATCCGTCGGGCAGTACGCCGCTCACGCGGTCATTGCCTTTCAGCGGCACGGATGCAGATCCGAACGCTGTCGTGAATACCGGCGTATAACCGGCATCGAGCTCATCGTCCGCGCCGGTCAACGCGGCAAAAGAGAATAGCATGACGAGAAGGTGTTTTCGCATCATCGAACTCCTGATAGTGATCGTACGGTATCGCCGTGAACAAGTGTCGGTGTCAATACGATATGTTCGGGGGCATAGGCATCGTATGGCGAAGCGATGCGCCGAAAGAGAAGCCGTGCGGCATGACGGCCCATCTCTTCCTTGTGCGGGTCCATGGTCGATAGTCTCGGTGTCGGCAGCGAACGCGCATTGTCGAACCCGACGATAGAGATGTCATCGGGCACCGATATGTTCTGCATTCGGCAGTACGCAATGAGCCAATGAGCATAGAGATCGTTATAACAGAAAAAAGCCGTTATCGTCTGCGATGCGATGAGATCGCGAAGCGATGCATCTGCAAGGGACAGGTCGTCCTCGGAGCGCTGGATATCGAATTCGTTCGGTGCCGTTATGCCGTGCGCAGCGAGGGCCGCACAGTAGCCGCGGTATCGGTCCGCTTCTACCGATGAGCGCACCTGCGTCGGCTCCCTGAAAAACCCTATGCGCGTATGCCCGTTCTCGATGAGGTGCTCGACCGCCCGGCGCGCACCGGTGATATTGTCGACGGTGATGCTGTCGGTGTTCACTTCCGCAAGGTCGCTGTCGATGAACACTATCGGCACACCCTGCGATATCGTATGCATGAATGGCGTTGTATCGGAAAATCCGTCCGGGATGCGCATGATGATGCCGGCGGTCCTGCTCAACCCGCCCAGTTCGGCGATGATCGGCGATACATCGCGGTAGCCCCATCCGGAAGTCTGGAATATGATACGGAGATTGCGCTTGTCAGCCTCCGCTTCGATGACCCCGAGGACCTCGTCATAATAGTAGCCGAACGCATTGACAATGACCGCAATGTTGTCCTTCGGGATGAGATATCGTGAACAGAGATCGATAGCGTTGATGAAGACGCCTCGTTTTTCCGAGGTTATCAGTACGCCTTCGCCGGTAAGCTCGGCGACGATGCGCATGATCGTCGTCGGGCTTACGCGGTACTTTTTTGCAAGGACCCGCACTGACGGGATCTTATCGCCGTTGCCCTTTTTCGCTCGAATGATCTCGTTCTGAACTATCTCTCGCTTAACGCTTGAGACGGTGGTGATGAAGCTGGTGCTTTCAATGTTCATCGCGTTCTCAGCCCCCGCCATGTGCCGGTGCTCAGCGCATCCCGAGCCGTGCGCGCGCGATGGCGCTGTAGTCGAAAGCGGGCGATACCGTATTCTTCGCGGCCACACGGGTAAGGAGCGATCGCTCATAGCTTACATCGACCTCGCGGTTGAGCCGGAGGAGCACGTATCGGTATTTTGCCGAATATTCGGCGCGCTTCTGCTCATTGGTCGCTGCGAACGATTTTACCCGGAGCATGGTCGCGAGCTTTTCATCGTTCACGATGCTTCGCCGCCAGTTCTTGTTCACGGTGATATAATCGTTGTACCCGCGTTCAAGGTAGTACGGGATGAAATCCCTGCACATGTCATCATAGGAGAGCTGACCTACCTGGTACATCGCATACACCTGCTGCCATTTTATTATCGACTCGCCGCCGAGATTGATGTTCCATCCGCCCATAACACCATCGGTGTGCGGCTGAAAGAATTTGAGAACGCCGGATGTGGCGGCTCCGCGTATCGACGGTATCCAGCCGATCAGTTCATTGAGCTTGTAATTGTTCTCTTTCGATGCCATGAACAGAAGAAAGTCTATGGCGTAGCGTTTGCGTTCTGACGCGCTTTCCGGCGTGGGGCAGCCGAATGGGAAACCCATGGACGGGTCCTCGAATGACGGGCCGACGAAATCCCTGTATAGATCGGGGCTGTTCCTGTCCGGGTAGGGGAAATCCATCACGCCGACGGCAAAGCCGTTGTCTTTCGCCTGTTCCGCGAGCGTAAGCGCGTCCCAAGTCCCGGTGACGATGAACACCGAACGGCCCTGCACGAACATGAGCACCGCATCGTCGCGCTTGAGCCCGGTGAATCCCTGCATGGAATTACTCGACATCTGTGCCACAAGCGTGAATCGCGAGCGGTAGGGGGAGTAGTTCATATCGATGAGCCCGGTCTTGAAACCGATGTACTGTTCAACAGCGCTGACGGTACAGTCATGATTGAAATCGATCCTGTCGCGGGCCTTTGATGTGATGACGTTGAAGAACGATCCTTCAAGCATTCCCATGTGATAGCTCGAATTCGCTATCGGAACATACGGCGTCACCGTCATTTCGTACGCGGCGAGTTTTTTCTGTGCGTCGGCGTTGATGCGTTCCGCACGGGCCGTCTTCGATGCCGCACTGCTCCGCGCTTTCAATTCGCTGAGATGTGCGGCTGCATTGGAAGCGGCCTTGCGGAGCCGCGCGAGATCTTCCGCGGTCTTTTTGTTCATATATTTATGCTTTTTTATCGTATCGCATATCACAAGGAATTCCTGCCACGATGTCGGGGCGTTCGTACTGCCGGTCAATTTCAACAGCAGGTCTTTGTTGTAGTAGATGCGTACCATATGCATTGAAAGGCCGATGGTCATATATTCCTGAACGTCCGGGACATAGCAGTTCTTGAAGCCGTCCTTCGCCGTATCGCGGAGGGCCATCCCTTCGAATTCATTGCCTTTGTTGTATGGATTGGGGCTCATCATCTGGTCGGTGAGCGGCGTGAAGTACCTCATGTAGTAACCGATGAGGAGATTATACGGCACGCCGAGCGCGCACTCGATGAGGTCGGGCGCCGTGCCCCCGAGCATCTGGGTGATGAACCATTGACCGTACGTTGATTCAGGGACGGTGTTTTGTAGTATCTTCACGTTCGGATGGAGTTTCTGATATTCCTTTATCATGTAATTGATGCCCTCGCGGCAGCCGGGTTCAAGCTGCCAGTGGGCTAAGCGGACAGTGATCGTGCTTGCAAGCGCACTTTTCGGGAGCTTTATTTTCATGCCGACGGTTATTCTGTCATTGGCCTGCACATCGGGATAATTCTCGCTGCAGATCGTATCGACCGATACGTGATATGACTTGGCTATCGACTCGAGCGTTTCGCCCGTCTTGACGATGTGAAATGCATCTTCATCGATGCGTTGATTAAGAAAGACCGCGATAGCAGCAACGATAAAGGCAGCACAGATGGCGATGACGCCGAAGTATTTCCCGAACATCCCGAATATGTTTTTCATACACTGATCTCCCCGCCTTCCAGCGTTGTTACAATGTGCTTAACTGTACCAAGCAGCAGTACAGATAGTATAATGCCATACTGCGCTCCTGTCAAGGAATGATATGGACATTATTTCCGATAGTACCCGGGGCTATATCCTATTTTTTGCTTGAATATCCTGGAAAAATGATATCTATCAAAAAACCCAAGACGATTCGCAATGACATCGATGGGAATATCCGTTGTCGTGAGCAGCGTCGCCGCTTCGCGCAGCCGGAGATTGATGAGGTATTGCCTCGGCGAAACGCCTCGCGCCTTTTTGAATCGTGCGAACATCCGTGTCGGCGATATCGGCAGTGTCGAGAGCGAGCGGCGAATATTGAAATTCGGCGCATGAATATGTTCAATGATGATGTCTTCGAACCGAGATACCGCTTCATCGTCGACAACGGCGCACCGGTTGAGTAACTGTATCGATTGCATACAGGCAAGGATCGACTCGCATGACTCTCTCCAGCCGCGATGCTTTCGGTGGAATTCCCTGTAGAGCAGATGCGCCATCCCCGTTATGGTGCCGTTATCGTGTGCATGTACAAGATTGTGCACCCCCGGAAAATCGCGGGCGCCTATCACATAACATCCGTACGCGCCGCGCAGACGGTCGGCATGCCGATACTTTGGCGGAAAGGCGATGATAGTGCGCGGTTTTAGCGGATACTCCGTTTCTTCGGCAACGGTTATCCCACTTCCCTTAAGGACGATTACCGTTTCCCAATACGCATGCCCATGGGGTGGATTGTCCTCTGCGATGAAAGGGTAATATGAAATGTGAATAAAATTACTCATCGCTGGTCAGTATACACGGCAACATTTCGCTGTCAATGAACGGTACGATTATACATTTATTCTGTACCATTATACATTGACGGCTCTGTTGTTCTATAATACAGTAATATGGCAATTGTTCCGGGGCGGACAGCATTGCTTTGGCTTGAAACATTGCTTTGTGCGGAGGAGATCGATGATAAAATTCGTTCTGTTAGGTGCGATCGTATGGGCGGCGGCAGCGTATCCCCGCGAGGGCGTAAAACCCATCGCATGGTGGTCGTTCGAGGAAGGGGGCGGCTCTTCGATACGGGATTCGATCGGTGGGATGGAGGGTGTGCTCAAGGGCGCCGAGTTCGTTCCCGGAAAAAAAGGCGGATGCCTTTCCTTCAATGGATCGACGTCGGCGGAGGTGCCTTCGTCTGAAAAGTTCAATCTCGGAGACGCATGTACCATCGAGTTGCTTGTGAAACTACCGGGTACCAACGGGCAATGGCAAAACCTGGCGTCCAAATGGGGGAAAACTCGAGGCATCGGACTCTACGTCCATATGCGCAACGGCACCACCGGATTCAGCGCAACATTCTCTGGTGCGAAGGAGGCGTTCAACCAGGTGAACGGGAAAATGTCCGTAGTTGACGGAGCATGGCATCACCTTGTCGCGGCATTCGACGGACGGACGAAAATCGTCCGCATGTTCGTCGACGGCGTTCCGTGCGGAAATCAGGAAATGCCTTCGGGCGAAATTGTTGTCAACGAAGCCCCGCTTGTATTCGGTACCGGGGTGACCGGTTTCATCGACGAAGTCAAAATATACGATCGCGCGCTTACCACGGAAGAAGTGACTGCCGCTGCCGAAGACGCGGGGCTTTCATCGGCGATCAAGGTGAAAGGAAGCCGACGAAGCGGGCCGCCATCCGATGATTATCAACTGGTCTGGCAGGACGAGTTCAACGGCACCGCATTGGATATGTCGAAATGGATGTTCCGCGTAGAGGGGCCGCGCCTTCGCGGATTCGCGACAAACACCATGGTCCGGCTTGACGGGAGTGGGAATGCGGTGCTGTCGGTAAAGCGCGACGGCGATAAAATACTCATCGCTCATGTAGCGTCACAGAACAAGTTCGAAACGGTATATGGCTATTTCGAATGCAGCGTGCGATACGAGAATTCACATGGCGCACATTGGTCGGCGTTCTGGCTGCAGTCCCCAACGACGGGAAAGTTCATCGGCGACCCCGGACGTTCCGGAGTGGAAGTGGACATCTACGAATGCTGGGATCCGGAAATGGGCATCACGACGCACAATATACACTGGGACGGTTACGGCAAGGATCACAAATTCCTGGGTTCGCAGACTCGTTACATTCCCGATCTTATGAACGGATACCACACGGTCGGACTCGAATGGACTCCGACGGAGTGGACTTTTTTTCTTGACGGGGTGAAAAGCTATACCACCGCAACGGCGCTATCGCACACGAACGAATTCATCATACTGGCCACGGAAGTCAGCGACGCGCAGGTGAAGATCATCGAGCGGATTTCCGACTTCAGTTATAATGTTTACTTCGATTACGTACGGGTGTACAAGAGGAAAACGAAGTAGACGACGTCCGGACGGTGCCGTCTTGACGATAAATATAAAATCGCATGGTATCGATCACGCATCAGCTATTTTTGATCGGCATGATGCGCGCGGCAGGCGGATGGCGGCACGCCGAAGTTTGATTTGAACTGCTTTGAGAAAACGTACTGATCGGTGTAGTGAAGCGTTCTGGCTACCGAAGCGATACTCTCCTCGGTCTGCTCGATGAGATAGCGCGCATAGCGCATGCGTGCGTTCATGGCATATGCTTTCGGTGAGGTGCCGAACTGCCGCAGGAAAGAGCGGGTGAACCGCTTCCTTGAGCATCCAGCTTTCTTCGCCAATGCGGCGATAGATATGCGCTCAGCAGGATTCCTATCGATGTAGCGCTTTGCAGTGAGAATTGCTTTTCCGGCGTCCTCGGACGTGAATGCATCGCGGGTTATCATCGATATAAGTATGTGCATGAGCGTGCCGGCCATGCCCGCAGCATGCTCCGAGGTGCGCGCATTGACGAAATTCGTGTGTATCGACTCAAAAAGCTCCTGATAGGCGAATCGCCGCGTCGGTGTGAATACGACGGGCGGCAGCCGTGCCGGGAATCTGTTCTTGCCGGTTCTGTCCAGGAGCGTGAAGCGAATGGGTATTATCGATGGGCGGTGTTTTAGATCAGGATACGCGCTGTAGGGTGTATGCGGGAATATCAGTATCACCTTACCCGGCGTGAGGGCTATTACCTTCCCGCCGGCAATATATCTGCCGTTCCCGCTCCGAACGAAAAGGATATGCCCTTCATCGACAACACGATCGATTATGAGCCAATCCTTCGGGACCGTGAGGTCATAGGCGTGGGTGACCGCGAAGTATGCCTTGGATGGGACGGGAGCGAGCGCGGCAAGGAGCCGTTCTTTGATGTCCTTTTTTGACATCATCCTTCCTTTTTGCTATTTACATTTTACCCGGACTGGGACATTATAGACGGAGTATTGCGCATTGCAAGATGCTTCGATGGAGATATCATCATGCGAATTCAGGTGCTTGCTGCTTTTGCCGTTACCGCCATGCTTGGTGCGAACACGGAGCTTCTACGCAACGGCGGTTTCGAGTCCGAGGGGTTCTCCGATAAAGGCTGGGCGAATGGCTGGAACGACAACTGCCTTCATTGGGCGAAACTCTCGCTCACGTATTCCGACGATACCGAAACGCCGCGCTCGGGCAGCCATGCGCAGAAGATGGATTGCACGGAATTCCGTTCGGGTGCCGTGCAGATGCTCAACGGTACCAATATAAACGTCGTAAAGGGACAACGGTATCGGATGTCATTCTGGATGAAGGGGACCGATGGGCTTTCTGCCGAGGTGCGTGTGTTCAGAACAAAGGCTCCCTATACGGTGTATCTGAGCAAGACCGTACAGGTGACCGACGCATGGCGTGAGTACAAACATGAGGAAACTGCGAACGATAATGATCCGAATGCAATGCTCGTCATACGCTTTACCAGTAAGGGATTGCTTTTCGTCGATGATATCAGCATGACGACGGTCGAGGGCACGGGTGCGGAAGGCATAGTGCTATCGCCGCCGAAGACAGCCATACCGCCGCAATTGTTCGGGATGCACATACACGGTCATTGGCCGTCGACATCGACTGAATTCCCCGATATCCCGTTCAAAGCGATACGCCTCTGGGATTCGCGGACGATGTGGCCGTATCTTGAGCCGACGAAAGGGAATTGGGATTTCAAGAAGCTTGATTGGTATGTGGAAGCGGCAAGAAAGCATGGGGCGGAGGTGCTGCTCGTGCTCGGGCTGACACCGACGTGGGCGTCGTCAAAGCCGGATGAACCGTCGGCGTACAATAAAGGTGTGGCGAAAGAGACCGGATGGGCTGCGCCCCCGAAGAACATCGAGGACTGGAAGAACTACGTCCGCACGGTGGCGACGCGGTATAAGGGCGTGATACGTCATTATGAGATATGGAACGAAGTGAACCATGAAACATTCTTTTCCGGAACTCAGGATGAGATCGTCATGCTCAATCGCGAAGCGGCGGCCGTGCTCAAAGAGATAGACCCCGCGAATGTCATGGTCGCATCATCTACGGTCGGCAATACCGGGTTCATGCGGACACTTCTCGAAAAAGGTATGGCGCGGAATGCGAATGCGCTCGGGTATCATTTCTATACCTGGGATAAACCCGAGATAATGATACGCGGTGCACAGGAGATAGATGAAGCGCGATCGGCGCTTGGGGTGAAACTCCCGGTGTGGAACACCGAAGCGGGGTGGCGCATTGAATCGAAGGAAGCCGTCGCATTCAAGAAGGTGCTCGGCACGGAGAAGGATACGCTCTTCTCATACCGCGCGGCAGGCGATTTCGTAGCGCGCTGCTATATCCTGACATGGGCCCTCGGGATAGAACGGTACTATTATTATTCGATGGATAATAACGCGATGGGACTTATCGAGAAGGACGGAACATTTAAGGATACGGCGTCTGCGTATGCTTCCGCAGCGAAATGGCTTGTCGGTTCGGTGATGAGGTCCTGCGCACGCGACAAGGACGGTGTGTGGACGGTCGAGCTTGCACGCGGCGAGCGAAAAGCGCATATCGTCTGGAATGCGGACGGCGATTCATCGTTCGCACTGCCGGCGGAATGGAAAGCGTCGAAGACGGCGGGGCTCTACGGTGACGAGCATGAGTTGACCGGGGCGTCGATAATGGTCGGGCCGTCCCCCGTTCTCATCAAATAAGGAGCGCAGGAGAGCATCATGAAGAAGCCGAACGTACTTTTCATACTCACGGACGATCAGCGCTTCGATACGATACATGCGCTCGGCAACCCCCATATCCATACGCCGAATCTCGATACGCTTGCGAACGACGGCAGCGCGTTCTATCGCCATTTCTGCACGACACCGATATGTACCCCCGCTCGGGCGGAGATACTCACCGGCTGTAATACGTTCACGAATAAGGTGCCGTGGTTCGGTATGCCGATAAACCCCGAGCTCACGCTCATGCCGAAGGCGTTCCGCGATGCCGGATATCACACGATGCATTGCGGCAAATGGCATAATGACGGGCACCCGCGCGACAAGGGGTATGATGCGGTGCACTGTGCGTTCGGCACGAAGGATAATCTCAACGATTATCAGGAGCATGCCCATTACATGCGTTTCAAGGAGCCCTACGGCGAAGTGGAAGACCACGGTGATGCGCTCTTCGCTGATGCGGCGCTCTACGCTATCGACCATGCGCCAAGCGATATGCCATGGTTCTGCTATCTCGCTTTCCACGGCCCGCATGATCCGCATGTGAGCCCGGAGCCCTTTGCATCGATGTATAACGCGGCGGACATGCCGCTCTATCCGAACCATATGCCCGAGCATCCCTTCGACAACGGCGACATGGTCATACGCGACGAACTTATCGAGAACTGGCCGCGTGAGCAGGATGCGATGCGCCGCTACCGCGCACGGTATTACGGGATGATAAGTCATATCGATCATCAGATAGGGCGTGTGCTGGGACTTCTCAAAGCACGGGGCGAACTTGAGAATACCATCATCATGTTCACCGGCGATCAGGGCGTAGCCAACGGCAGTCACGGCCTTCTCGGTAAAGAGAACATGTATGATCACAGCATAGCATCGCCGTTCGTCATAAGGGGGCCGGGCATACCTGTCGGCGGGCGTTTCACCGCCATGTCACATCATGTCGATATTCTTCCGACGCTTTGCGATCTCGCCGAAATATCGCGCCCGTCATCAGCAAGCGATGGCTTTTCTCTCGTGCCTGTGCTTCGCGGCGAGAAAGAACGCGTCCGCGATGCCATTCTCTGCGAATTCTACAGCCCCGAGGAGCCCGGTGAGCCGATGCGCAATACCCAGCGATGCGTGCGCACCGAGAGATGGAAGCTTGCCTGGTATCCGCTCATCGGAAGATATCAGCTTTTCGATCTTGCGAACGATCAGTATGAACTCTGCGATCTGCTTACCGGCTGGCGAAAACGCCGGCGGGAGTTCGTGGTATCTGGCAAGGCAGGGTGGAGAAAGGATGCCTGGGCAGCGTACGATCCGCGTCCGCGATATACGCAGACAGAGATAGAACGGACGGCGAACGAGCTTCA